>VXYV01000063.1 GCA_009845835.1 Gammaproteobacteria bacterium
TAGACATCGATTCGAATTCACAAAAGAGTCGACTTGTCGATGACATATTTGGGTCAAGGCTTCACCGGAGCAGCTAGCGGTAAGTTTGGAAGAGTAATAGGACTGTCATTGGGAAAGAGTCTTTATGCGACAACTTTGGGCAGTTAATGGTCGCCGTTTGACTGATGGGTCAGTTGTGCTTACTGACATGTAAGCATTTCCATGCCATCCTCCATTTTTCGACGGCTTGGGCGGACAAATGGGAACACCAACGAACGTATTTATTTGATTGTGAGGTGAGTTCTTGGTTGGCGTTCTATCAATTTATCTTAGAAGGGGTTGATCTACCTGAACTTAACTAACCTGCTGAGCGGCTTTGTGCGGCCTTGGTTCCCGTCATCAATACGGGAACAGGGATCCTGTGGGCCGCACTCAGTGGGGGCGAAAACTCGGCGGAAACCGACCGTTATTCGCGCTCATAGAGGAGTAAAATACCACTAGTTAGGGCTCTCAATCAGTAAAAAAAGTTAACAACACAACGATTGATTATAAATTTACCAAGAAATGCAGAATTTCTGCATGATAAGCGTAAGCAAACGATTTACGTAAAATTACCGAATTGGATCGAATCGATCCTTAGTTAACTCAACTCCTTGTTTCACGAACACGAGCTACGTGGGTCGGAAACAATTTGCCGAAAGGAGATTACCTTGCGACACTACGAAATTGTGTTCATTGTGCATCCGGACCAATCTGAACAAGTGCCGGGCATGATTGAACGATACCGCGCCATGATTGAACGCGATGGTGGGAAGATCCATCGTTGTGAAGATTGGGGGCGCCGCCAGCTAGCTTATCCGATTGCGAAGATTCACAAAGGACACTACGTCTTAATGAATGTCGAGGTCGAGAAGTCGGTTATTGATGAATTAGAGAGCGCGTTTCGCTTCAACGACGCCGTGTTACGGAACTTGATATTGTCGCGTAAGCATACGATTACCGAAATCTCCAAAATTTACGAAGTTGAATTACGTCAACGTGAGGAAGAAAAAGAGTTAGAACGTCAGCGGGAAGCCGATATGGAAGCGCGTCGGCGCGCGCGCGAAGAGGCTGAAACTGATGAAGAATCCGAAGATTCGACCACCGATTCTGCAAACCCAGAAGATTCAGATGAGTCGACAGAATCAGAGCCAGAAGTAACAGAACCGACTGAAGAGTCAGATTCAACCGAAACAGAACCTCCGGCGGAGGAAGCAGTTGCTCCAACTAACGACGAAGACGACCCATCGGACGCTGAAAATACAGACGAAGCTGCAGATCCTGCAGTTGAAGAATCCTCGGACGTCAACGAGAACTCGGATTCCACAGAACCAGAACAACAAGATGAACCCTCCGAATCGACAGAGTCGGAAGAAGTCGAAGACAAGGAGAAAGACGAATAATGGCTAGACCAATGAGACGTCGATACGGGTGTCGCTTCACCGCGCTTGGTATCAAAGAAGTTGACTATAAAGATCTGGAGATGTTAAAACTCTACATCAGTGAAACTGGCAAAATCGCGCCGGCACGTAAGATGGGGACTAGTGCGCGATACCAGCGTCAACTCGCCCGTGCGATTAAACGGGCACGGTACCTAGCTTTACTACCCTACACCGATCAACATTCCTAGATAGGATCCTGATATGAATGTACTGCTACTAGAACGTGTCGCAAATCTTGGTGATCTTGGCGACGAAGTCAAAGTAAAAAATGGCTTCGCAAGAAATTACTTGATTCCTCGCGGGTTAGCACTAAAGGCTACTCCCGACAATCGCAAGATTTTCGAAGATCGCGAAGCAGAATTAAGAGAGAAAGCGATTGCCAAACTACAAGGTGCTGAACAACGTGCCGCACAACTAACTGATTTAACGCTTACGATCCTGCAACGATCCCTAGGGGAAGGTAGGCTGTATGGTTCGGTTGGTCCCCTTGAGATCTCCAAAGAACTAGTTAATCTGGGGATTGAAGTACACAAAAGCGAAATACGCATGCCAAGTGGCGTGATTCGTGAAACTGGTGAATACGATATAGACATTCATATTCACGCCGACGTCTCACGAACGATTCACGTCATTGTAGAAGCGAGTTAACGGCTTCCGAGAACAACTGCTTCGACCTTGCCCAACTAAGATCTTCCTTTGACAGTTGGTTCGTCACACCACCACTGTCGTACTAGTTGTAGGTGTTCTAGTAATTCGGCAGGCATTTGTAACAAATCAACTAATACCCGGCGATCTAGTTCTTGTCGGGTAGAGTCTTGATGCATTTGATTCATTGGTAACATCTCGCGTTCACTAAATTCGTCGAGAATTTCATACGCTTGTTTCAGTTGAGTTGTTGATAGAACTTTCACGTTAAGAGTCGGGGTGTTCGGAAACGAACTCACGGTGTGATCGGCAAGCAAAACTTGAGAACGGTTGCCGAAATACCAATGTAACAACACTCCGAGGGTTGTGTTCGACCACACGACGAACGCTGCTTCCATTTCGACTGTTTTCATTTGTATGACTGGCCAACATCGTCCACCAATCGTTTTTTCGGTAGTCCAAGCTGCGGTTAGTACCTGAGTAGTCCGAGTCGAACGGCTAAAGTGTGCGTGTCCTCGTGCGTTCCATACCTTCATAACTTTAGATTTTTCTTCAGTTTTCGGAATCCCTTCTGAATCCGGTTCTATGGTCAACTGGATGTCTCGTGTTTTGTTGTGATTCCACAACATCGGATAGGCTGCGTGTTCCGAACAGGGCTCCCGCTTCTTAAAAGGCGAAGTTGAACTGTTGGCTATATTCATGCTATTCTGGGAAATACCATCAATAACTACCTTAACACTACATATTGGAACTTCGAAATCAGTAGTTGTGCGTGGTAATAGAAGTACTCCATGCGAAAGGTGGTGAGTGATCTGTGCCAACTCCAATCGCCTCATGCCAACAGCCAACCACTGTCTACTGTCATTTCTCGATACTTTGATCGCTGACCCGACTATTTGTTCACCTATCTTTATCTTCGTTCCACCGGTTAACACCTGGTCATCCAAGCACGAAAGTGCTTCTTGATCGCGTAGAATTTTCGCAACTTCATAACTCTCAAAATTGTTGTCCGGACACCGATCCAAGACAATGAACACCGTATGAGTTGATGAGTGCCCTTTTCGAGCCACAACGAGTAGATCTGGAAAGTCAGAGTCAGCACTAAAAGCGCGGTTTCGATCTGAACTGTCGGCGATACTCGCGACAATTAAATCTCCGTATTGGCTGTTAATTAGGTCACGTGTCTTCTTCCACGAAATACCAATCGCCGCCGATAACGGAATCACAACCGCCATGCGACCACCTGCACGCAGCATGTAGTCAACTACTGCCATGAATGAACTACCGATACCAGCATAACCATGTCGGCAAGTATTACGAAAGAGATGTTTCTCACGTTTCGCCATCAGTTGCTGTTCCTGCTTAGACGTACCCAACCCTCGGAATTGTTTAACGTGACGACCTTTACGATCCCAATCCGAACCAGCCCGCGTAAACGGTGGATTCATAATGACCAACTTTTGGCTCCTATCACGAATGATTAATTCATTCTCCTTTGCTCGCCCCGATGAAGTGATGAGTTCCTTCGTTTGATACAGTGGTAAAACACCGCTGTGTAATCTATCTATCAATTCCAGCGACCCTAACCGCACATCATCGATAGAGGTTACTTCTCTGTCGGTAATTTTGCCATATTGAGGAACCACCACGCGACTATGGATGTAAAACTCAGTCGGATAAACACTCGATAACATCGACGCAGTCAACTGGGCTGCCGACGGGACGATGTCTGCTGCATTGAGATTGTGTTCCATCATGCGACGGTGCAAAGATTTAGGGTTCTCACCACCGGCTAACTGTTGCAATACCGACAGACGTTTGTAGGCAGCGTGAATCAGAGTACCAGTACCACAAGCAAAGTCTGCGATTGAAAAATTCTGATATTCAGACGGATTACTCCACTCTGGAATTGCTAAACAAGCAAGGAGATTAGCTGCACTAGGTCTTGTATAAAAAGTCGCTAAATATTTTCGATCGGTAATAAATCGTTGAAATACAACGCCCGATAAATCTTCCGAATTGACTATACCGAGCTTCATTAACTCTTCTGTATAAGTCTTGATGATCTTGATTAACTCCAAAGCTCCAGTCGGACTATGGATGGAGTCGAGCAGCTGCCGCGCAAGGTTAAAAATCGGCCAGTAATTGATGCTCAAGATCTCGTCCCATTCCTGAATGAACCCAATTTGACTCAGTTTTTTCTGCGACTCCATTTGGGCTAAATTACGAATATCGAAATTCTCTGCTAACTGTTGTTGAAACACCACCGCGTTTATCAGTATGGTCGCAACCATTCCCATCATTTGCGTGAGAACGTCTTCCTGATCGGTCGCGGTTGGGAAATCTTGATTTAGAATTGTGGCAATTTTCACGACACTGTGATCATTTTGTGCAACTTTGCTTTTAAGCACTGATGCTGCATCCACTACATAGTGTTCAAGGGTCGCAATCGATCGTTTAAGTGCTTCAGTAGGAACCCCGGAATTGAGGATAAACCATACAAGATCATGTAAATTTCCCTTAACATACCCACTTGCGGGGTAACGAGATTTTTGGGACCACAAGGCATATTCGAAAGAAGTTTGCCGTAACTGAGCCCTTGCGCTAGCGATACCAATGCTGCTTTTCAGTGATGCGTCGGAAACTAATGCAATCACTCGGTCGATTTCAATACCATTATCTGACAGCTGCAAACCTAGTCTAGATTGCGCCTCTTGCTCAATCGAATATGCTGGAGCATATTCGTGCTCAATGATTACAGGTAGCTTTCCGGGTACTTGTACAACAATGTCAGGTTGGAGGGATGTTCGACCGCGAATAACATTTGTTGATTCTGAAGTGACCCGCCAATCTGACATCAATGCTTCTAGCTCTTCGGCTAGGATTGTGTTCAAACTTGGTTCAGTCAGACTCATACCGGGGGGATTGCTTATGTCAATCGATTTGTTTGTTTCGCAGTCTATGATTGTACATTACTCGAATTGTTCATAATAAAGACTCTCGTTACTAGGTGCTCGGTCCCAAAATCCCAAAACATCTAAACTCTTTAGAGCAACGTCTTCGATCTCATGTGAATCTTTTGTAGGGGTAAAAATTTCCAAACTTTAAACGCTATTTTTCCACAAGGTTTTCCAGTACACACAGTCGAAACTTGTTAAGTTCTACACAATATAGTATGATTAAACAAGGAAAGTGTTGAATTATTAATCACAGTTTGGTTTAATGTAAGTAGCACGATTTACTCTTTCAATATTCACGGATGAATAAACACCATGCAAACCAACCAAGAAGATCTAGACGGCGACCAAAATCCAGATCAAGACTTAGAAAGTCAAGAGCAAGATTTAGAGAACGAACTCTACGACACCTCCGAGTTAGAAGACAACGTCACCGAATCTAGTTTCGAACTCGACGACGGGGTTTACAACCTCGAAGCGGAACGAGCGATTCTCGCTTGTCTCATGGAAGACGAAACGGCTTGGGACCGATTGACCGGGTTGATCAAAGAAGCTGACTTCTACGACTACCGCAACCGGAAAATATTCGAAACGATTCAAACTTTAGCAAATCAAAATCGTCCCACTGACGAAATTTCCGTCGTAAATTCCTTAAAGGATTCAAACACACTCGAAAAAGCCGGCGGGAGAGACTATGTCGGAGATTTAATTCTCACCTTACACGATTCGTATCGTTTACTTGACTACAAAGACATCGTACGAACACGTACGATTCGGCGAGAGCTAATTCGCGCCTCTGATAATGTCCGTGCCATTGCAACTCAACCGGATAATAAATCGGTAACAGAGATTCTGACAGAGTCTGAAGTAGAAATCCTGCGAGTTGGTGGCCGTATCGTCGACGAACGCGCGGTAACTAATCTACGCAATGAAGCTGATGGTGTAATTGAACAAGTTCGCGAAATGGAAAAACGTGGTGGACGCATTCCAGGTTTGGAATCAGGTTATCACGGCCTAGACGAACTTACCTCGGGGTTCCGCGATAACGACTTAATCATTATTGCGGCACGTCCCGGGATGGGAAAAACAGCATTTTCACTTAACGTGTGTACAAATATTGCCCTAAATACTCATCAGCCAATGCTGTTTTTCTCGTTAGAACAAGATCGAGATCAGTTGATTCGTCGGATGTTCGCGGCCATCGCTGGTGTCCCCTATCACAAATTGGATCGCGGTGAGAATCTCACCTCAAAAGACTGGGAACAACTAGAAAGTGCCCGTATTTCACTCTCTGAAACCGAATTTTTTATCGTGGATAAACCCGGAACGACGGTCGATGAAATGCGCGCCCACATCCGTCGCGTCAATCGTCATCTAGCGTCAACATTTAACACTGAGCAAGATGCACACAAGAACAGATTAGCCATGGTCGTGGTGGACTATCTGCAACTCATCACACCAGGTAAAAATTACAACAGTCGCGTAATCGAGTTAGGGAGTGTTTCGCGGGCTTTGAAAGCTATGGCTAAGGAATTCAAAATTCCTGTGATTAGCGTCGCACAGCTCAATCGAAATGTGGAAAACCGCGAAAACAAACGTCCGCGTATGGCTGATTTACGCGACAGTGGAGAAATTGAGCAAGACGCTGATTTAATCCTTTTCATTTATCGTGACGACGAATACGACAAGGAATCACCCTACCCAGGTAAGGCTGAAATTATCGTAGGCAAACATCGAAATGGTCCTTGTGGTGAAGTACGGTTGGACTTCAAACATACTCTAATGAAGTTTTCTAATGAAGGTGAAGACGCATACCGTGCTAATGTATCGCCTCAAATGAGTACTGCTGTACCTGTCGTATCGGTCGAGGATCCTGAATTTCACGACGAGGACAAATATCAACGAGAAGATCCTTCAGAGGACTCAGACGGACCACCCTTCTGATCTAGGTCGGTACTGTTTGTACCGATTGAGTCAGACTGGGCAGTGAGGACGACACCACTTTGTCGCGATTCTCACGAAGAATTGCAAAGACAATTCTAACATGTTTATTTGTATACGTATAATAAACAGTAACCTTTAATATATCCTTCATTGCCATGAAAACGAAAACAGTCTATGTCTGCAACCAATGTGGTGCGTCTCACACCAAATGGCAAGGACAATGTTCGATCTGTGATGAATGGAACTGTCTTGATGAACTGACAGTGGAACGAAAAAGCGCAACCGCGCGTTCCGGGATAGTTCCTGATACGGCAAACATCACGAGACTGGCAGAAGTACAACTTCAAGCAACGCAGCGAATCCAGACTGAAATACAAGAACTTGATCGCGTGCTAGGTGGTGGCTTGGTCGAAGGGTCGGTTATCCTCATTGGTGGTAATCCTGGCGCCGGTAAATCTTCACTGCTCCTGCAAATGATTAACGAACTGGCAACAAAGGAACTAGCCTGTCTGTATGTGAGTGGTGAAGAGTCGGTACAACAGATCGCCGGGCGAGCTGTGCGATTCGGCATCTCTAATCAGAATATTCAACTCGCCTCTCTAACCAATGTCGCAGAAGTTGTCGATCTAGTTAATCGAGAAAAACCCGCAGTCGTTGTCATTGATTCCATCCAAGTTATGTACTCAGAACATAGTGAAAGTGCACCGGGTAGTGTCTCACAAGTACGCGACTGCGCCAGCCAACTCATCCGAATCGCGAAACAAACTGCAACGACGTTTGTATTAGTTGGTCATGTAACTAAGGAAGGGAATCTAGCAGGTCCAAAAGTCCTGGAACATATGATTGACTGTTTTGTCATGTTGGACTCACCTGTCGGGAGTCGCTTTCGAACACTACGCGGAGTAAAAAACCGGTTCGGGGCGGTGAATGAACTCGGTGTATTCGCCATGACCGATAAGGGTTTAAAAGAAGTGACGAACCCATCCGCAATATTTTTAGAGAACACTGGAGATCCAGCACCTGGTAGTGTAGTAACCGTGACCTGGGAAGGAACTCGACCACTGCTTGTAGAGATTCAAGCCTTAGTCGACGATGTTCAAGGTGGTTATCCTCGCCGCGTTGCAGTTGGTCTCGATGCCCAAAGACTTGCAATGTTATTAGCAGTCATGCATCGACATTGTGGTATATCGATTGCTGATCAAGATGTGTTTGCAAACGTAACCGGGGGAATTCGTGTAATTGAAACAGCGGTCGATTTAGCGACCTTGGTTTCCGTTTATTCAAGCTTTCGAAATCGTCCGATCCCACGAGATTTGGTTGTCTTTGGCGAGCTAGGACTGACCGGGGAAATTCGTCCGGTTCCGAACGGACAGGAACGTCTCCGGGAAGTAAAGAAGCATGGTTTTACGCAAGCGATCGTACCTGTCGCTAATCGCGCGAAACGACCGGTCGAAGGAATAGAAGTTGCATACGTCCAATCACTGAGTGCTGCTTTAGATAAGATTCAAGAAGTACTACTCTGAGCACAGTGGTTGCGGAAATTGTTCAGGTCTCAGATCTTGTCAAACATAGCGTCAGATCGTCGGTAGTGGACGTCTAATTCTATTCGAAAGTCTTGAGTGAACATTAAGCTCTAACAAGAAATTTGATTGGCGGAAACTACGATACCTATCGAGCCCTGAATAATCACTATTCAAGCATACTCTAACTAGTACCAGACCCCAAGTTCGATCGCCACTTTTTCGAACTCATCGAGTTTCAATCCTTCCTTAAAATTCAAATGTTCTTCCTCTTTCAATTCCTCAATGGCTTCACGACAACCAACAGCTTTCCCCGTGCTATTTTCTACGCGATAAGCAGGTAGTCGACGACAGAAATGGTCAACCAATGCAGCGAAATCGTACTCCACACCGGCTGCATCTAGCTCTAGCCAACGGTTGACATTTGCGCTGACAAATCCTCGGTAGCTCCAATTGAAACGTTTCGCGTCTGCATATCCATAGGACTCTAGCTCACTCACATTGGAGAACGTCAATAACCAAGGGTGCTTTTGATAGAGTGCTCGAACAAAGGAGCGATCATCCAACTGATACGGACCGCGGTGTTTCTGAACATAGGATAAACTGGCAGAAAATTCTCCATAGTAGGCTGCCATGATGTTGAGAACGTGATATTTGTGCAATTCGTGAGCACAATCTTCCTTACTTCCCAATAAATGGATTTTCAATCGCTCTCGGATAGCAGATAAACTACGGAATTGTTCGACGTTACGGTGTTTTGAGTCTATCAAGATCGAACTCAAGTCATAGCTTTCGCAGCGTTGTCGGTACCATAGCTGCATCAATCTTGTGTGCCACACATCTTGCTTTAGACGCGAAAACTGTTTAAAACTGAAGCTGCCATCACTTCCGGTAGAGATTTCTGTAAGGTGGTCTTCCCAAAACTCAGCTGTTGGCGATACGATTGGTTGAGAGTAGAGATCATAACTGTAAAAATTACGAACATCAGATTGACTTTTACAAATTTGATAAAACGACGAGTATGCATAGAACGCTTCAGCATTACACGTTTCTTGCAAATCTGGTCTATACAAGTTACCTTCCTCAAATTGACACTCAGCTCGAGATAGAGTCTCAAACACTGTGTCGCGATCCCGTTCTGGATTCTGAAATATGCGCCGGTAAGTTATTCGATTTGGGATAGAAATCCATCTGAAATTACTCTCTGGGATATACGGTAGATCGATAAAGTACGGTTCTAGTGTCGCTACACACTGTTCCGATAGTGTCAAGAAACCACTTGTTCCCTTGGCAAATGGTTCTGGGCATTCTCGTATCAAGTCCTGTATAGTCACTGAATCATCAGATGTAAGAGGTTCTGTTCCTACAACCGTTGTTTGAACAATCTCACCCACTCGGTTGGTCAACGTTGAATTCTGAACACTTGAATTGAATTTTGAGGTAACTGTGGATTCATCTGGGGCACGATTGAAGTTTAAGGAAAATACGATTGAGGTTAAGACAATTAGTAACACACACCCGACCACGTAGAGGCTTCGAACTACCATAGGTGAGTTATTCATTCGGAATTCAATTGTTCACGAGGTTAAAGTTTTTGTTTAGGAACGACAAATACTTTGTCATTCCGTGGCGCACTCAATGTTCCCACAAACTACCGATTTACATTAATCATCTGAAACAATGATATCGTTCTAAACAAAAAGAATCAAGGAAGTGTTTACATAAGTGTAACGACTCACGTTACAATGAATGGTTCAAATAGAGGGGTGGAAAATTGTCATGAAATTTCGAACATTAACTGTGTTGGCAGTTGTTTCTATGCTACTCGGAACATTCCTTGGATCTCAAGAAGAAGAGCAAGCAGTTCTACCAATGGATTCGGAGTCGATCAAGGATCGTCTAGAAGCTGTCAAAGTACGAGTAGCAGAATCGCAAATCAAGCATTGGGACGAAAACGAAGACGGTGAAATCTCCAAAGAAGAGTATGTCCAAATGTCGACAGAGAGTGCTAAGGCGGCACGTTTATCGGCGATACCAGATACAACTGTTTTGAGTAACAGGTTAGAGAACGACACTGAGACCGAAGTTGCAGAAAATAGCGATGGTTCAGAAGAAGAAACTAATGAAGTGGTGATCGATACTGAAAGTGCCAAAAACGAAGCGACACGTTATTATGAAAAACGATTCGAGCAACTTGACGAAGACGACAGTGGTAGTCTTTCGGTGGATGAACTGCTAGCCGAACTCGGTATTCAAGCTCATCTTTTAGATTCAGATCAAGATTCTATGACGGAAGAAGTAGATCGTACGTCCGATGGAGACGAAGTACCATCCCCACCTGCCACTGAGTAATCGTAGATTATTTATTTTGGTTCAGTGGTAACGACGAATCCAATCGTTAACTAACGTTTGAATTGGCGATCCATTTAGAAAAATCGCCAAATCCCAACGCCAATCCCTATAAGCACCTAGTGCTTGATTTTTATCTGCATTTCGTCATTTGACGACTTGGCCGAGGTGAACTTGGACTCAATCTTGCTATCCAGAGCATTAAGTTTTGAGTCCATCATTTCAATTTGGCGGAGAGGGAGGGATTCGAACCCTCGATGGGAATCACCCCATACTCCCTTAGCAGGGGAGCGCCTTCAACCACTCGGCCACCTCTCCAAATAATGTAAAAAACGCTGGCGCGCCTGACAGGATTCGAACCTGTAGTCGCCAGTTTCGTAGACTGGTGCCTTATCCAGTTTGGCCACAGGCGCAATAGACAATTTCAGTTCGTGTGAACTGTTCACTCAGACAACACAAACCTAATAACCAACTCAGTCGCCGTTGGTTATTTGATTCTGTTTGACTTTCCGATCAAATATCTCTTTACGATGAATGAGTACATCGCGCGGTGCATCAATGCCTATTCGTACTTGATTGCCTCGGGTATCGAGAACGGTAATCTTAATCTTTTCGTCGATGATCACAGTCTCATTTACTCGACGCGTAAGAATTAACATCTGTCTCCCTCCTTGAACACAACTATACCGGTGTAGTTACACAAGCAACCGTACCCGGACAGTACGAATCTCCTATAACCGTAACTATTTTACCATGTATCGACTTGTTATAACAAATAATGTTCTTGATGTATATTTGCAATTTCGATAGAATTCTCGCGAATCTGCAGCATTAAAGTTAGCAAACAGCTCCAGAATTCACTATCGGTTAACCTCAATCTTTTGGCGCATCCAAGCCGAACGCAGTATGTAAAACTCGTACCGCTACTTCACAAAAATCCACATGAATCACAACAGAAATTTTTATCTCCGAAGTCGAGATCATTTGAATATTGATCCCATACTGAGCGAGAGTTTCGAACATTTTGGATGCTACTCCAACATTTGAACGCATACCAAGACCGACCACTGTTACTTTCGCAATAGTGTCGTCGCCTATTACTTCAATGAGTTTACCATCATCAGGCGGGTACTCTTTGCAAAGTTTCGGAACACTACGGTTAAGAATCTTGAGACTGACGTCGAAATTTTCTCTGGGTACAGTAAACGTTAAATCCGTTCGCTCATCCACACTGACATTCTGAACAATCATATCGACCGATATTCCTGAATCAGCGATCGGACCTAAAAGTTGATAGGCGACTCCCGGTACATCGGGGACATGCCGCACGGTGATTTTAGCATCGTTCTTGTCGTAAGTCACCGCCGAGACGGGTAAATTTGTCATCCGTTCGTTTTCTTCCGTATCAATCACTGTTCCTCCTCCATTTTTAAAACTCGATAACACTCGTAACCGAACCGAATGTCGGCGTGAGTACTCGACACTTTGAGTTTGTAGTACTTTCGC
The DNA here is from genome assembly GCA_009845835.1 of Gammaproteobacteria bacterium. Classification (GTDB taxonomy): domain Bacteria; phylum Pseudomonadota; class Gammaproteobacteria; order Pseudomonadales; family Azotimanducaceae; genus Bin55. Next base: position 12,382 of record VXYV01000063.1, read on the forward strand.
TCCGAGTGCCGCCATTTCCAACATCTCTTCAAACGAAATACGTTCCATCCGAGTCGCGTGTTCAACAATTCGTGGATCGGCGGTATAAACTCCATCCACATCCGTATAGATACGACACTCTTCCGCATCCATCGCCGCTGCTATCACGACCGCGGTCGTATCGGAGCCACCGCGTCCAATCGTCGTGATTTCTCCGTCGGTGGAAACCCCCTGAAAACCAGCAATAACTGGAACTTCTCCAACAGCGACCGATTGAAACAGTTTGTCAACTTCCACTCGCACGATATTTGCACGAGTATGTTGAGCATCCGTTACAAATTGAATTTGATCAGCCAAATAAGATTTCGACTTAACCCCTCTCTCATTTAAAGCAATCGCCAACAAAGCGACGGAAACCTGTTCGCCAGAAGCAAGCAACATATCGAATTCTCGACGCGCCGGATGACATGAGATACTTTGTGCTAGGTCGACTAAACGGTCAGTATCTCCACCCATTGCAGACACTACAACGACGACACTAAAACCTTCTTTTTGACAATTCGCAATGATGTTAGCGGCCGCGCGAATTCGCGTCACATCGGAGACCGACGTCCCGCCAAATTTGACAACCAATACAGGCATTGCCTAGTCCTTAAGGGTTCTTGATCAGTTTTTCAATAGATGCTAGTGCCTGAGGTAATGCAGCGATATTGTCGCCACCACCTGCCCGCGCCATTTCGGCACGCCCACCGCCGCGTGCCCCTACTTGTTCAGCAACTGACTGTAAAAGCTTATTGGCTTGATATTCAGCAGTCAATTTCTTTGATACACCGCACACTAGTTGAATTTTGCCATCGTGTATCATCGCTAACAGCACAATGTGTTCGGGTAGTCGTGAAACCACATCATCGTAAAGTGACATAAGTGTGTTGGAATCACCTTGAATCTCAGCAGCGACGACTGCTATACCGTTAATTTTTTTGGCTGACTTGGCTAGGTCTCTCCCCAATCCTGTATCTTGCTGTTTAGCAATTTGCTTCGACGCTTTTTGCAACCGTTTGTTGTCTTCGATTAAAGCTTGAACACGGGCACCAAGATCCTGCGAACTCACTTGTAAGGTATCGGAAAGTTGGCGGAGCAAACGTCCATCTTCCATAAATCGTTCAGCAGCTTTACGGCCTGTGACCGCTTCTATTCTTCTGACTCCAGCAGCAATCCCTTCTTGAGCGATAATGCGAAAGCAACCGATCTCCCCGGTTCGCGATGTGTGAGTACCACCACACAACTCCAACGAGAACCCATTACCAGTTTCTAAGACGCGAACAATATCTCCATACTTTTCACCAAATAAAGCAACTGCACCGAGTTCTTTCGCGTCGTCGAATGGTAAGAGTTGTGAATTTACTAAACTGTTCAACGCGATGTGTTCGTTCACCAGTCGTTCTAATTCTTCAATCTCTGCAGGTTTTAACGGCTGCTTGTGAGAAAAGTCAAAACGTAGTCGGTCGGGAGCTACTAATGAACCTCTTTGCTGTACCTCATCTCCCAAGACCATTTTTAGCGCAGCGTGAAGTAAATGAGTCCCTGTATGATTTCGGGTAATATCCTGACGTCGCCGTGCGTCTACCTGACCGTTTACGGTATCGCCACACTTAAAACCACCTTGAACAACCTTACCTTTATGGAGAAATTGCCGATCCATACGAATCGTATCTTCCACGCGAAACACCGCAGAATCCATCACAAATTCACCTGTGTCCCCTACTTGACCGCCAGCTTCACCGTAGAAACAGGTTTTGTCAACCACTAACACACCAAAGTCACCTTCGTTAAGAAATTCCAATGCATCTAAGTCTTTACTGTACAGAGCTAGTATGACCGACGAACATCCAAGGGGATCGTAACCAATGAACTCAACACTCGAATCAAATCGTAGTTTATCGGCAGTATTGGTATCAAAAGCGCTGGCACTCCGAGCTCTTGTACGCTGCAGTTCCATTAACTCCTCAAAACGTTGGTTATCGACGGTGATACCAATCTCACGGGCAAAATCTTCAGTGAGATCTACCGGAAATCCATAGGTGTCATATAACTTAAACGCGACATCTCCACTCAAGGTCGATGTCGTTAGAGATTGTACTTCGCGTTGTAACAACGCCATACCATTGCGTAGTGTTTCGGAAAACTTTTCTTCCTCTTCTTGCAGTGCTGTTTGAATGATTTGTTGCTTCTCTACTAATATGGTGTAGGTCTCTCCCATACACTCGACTAAGGGTTTTGTCAAACTACTGAAAAAAGCTCCCTCAATGCCTAATTTATACCCGTGTCGGAGAGCTCGCCGAATGATTCGACGCAGAACATAACCTCGACCTTCATTACTCGGTAAGACTCCGTCAGCTACTAAAAATGCTGACGAGCGTATGTGATCTGCGATCACCCGATGGGAAGCACTTTCCGCGACTTGGGCACCTATGATCCGGGAAATCTGCGAAACAAGTTGTTTGAATATGTCGATGCCGTAGTTGTTGGTTACGTTCTGCATGAGTGCCGCGGTACGTTCTAAACCTAAACCGGTATCGATGCCTGGATTAGCTAGGGGTTGTAATTCGCCGTCGGGTTGACGATCGAATTGTGGAAAAACTAGGTTCCAAAATTCTAGGAAACGATCGCCGTCTTCGTCTTTAGAGCCAGGTGGACCACCTTCAACAGTGGGTCCTTGATCGTAAAAAATCTCGGAGTTCGGACCGCAGGGTCCGGTTTCTCCCATCTCCCAGAAATTTGCCTCATGTCCAACAACACGTTTTTCTCTGATGCCAATTTTCTTAATCCATATTTCGCGCGCTTCGTCGTCAGAGGTATGCACCGTGATCCAAATTCGTTCAGGATCTAAGTGTAAATAATCAATCACAAACTTCCACGCCCAATTGATGGCTTCTTCTTTAAAGTAATCTCCGAAACTAAAGTTTCCAAGCATCTCGAACAAAGTGTGATGACGGGCAGTATAACCAACATTTTCCAAGTCATTGTGTTTGCCACCTGCGCGCATACAAAGTTGACAAGATGCAGCGCGTGCAACTTCTGGTGTTTCGACTCCGATTAAGGCATCTTTAAACTGCACCATTCCCGCAACGGTGAACAACAACGAAGGATCGTTCGTTGGGATCAACGGAGCTGACGGATAGATCTTATGATCAAGATCACGAAAGTAATCGATAAATGTTTGTCTTAGATCAGTAGTTTTAGTGTACGGTGGCATATAAAAAGCTTAGAGCAATTGAATGGTTTAAACAGTTTGTGTTTAGTCTTGATTCAAATCAGAATGACCCTCTAACACAGTAGCAATGATTCTTGCGGGAAACCCACGATTCTTGAGTCGTCGCGCCCGTCGACTGCGCAATTCTTGCTCGGTTCTATGCGGTTCACTGACTGGCGGCGATTCACGTATTCTACGATCAACTGCTAATGCTTGCGTCAGCCAAAAGCTTTCGTCGTTTCGAAGAAACTTCGAAATTAACGAATTTTCGATCCCGCGTTTGAGTAATTGGGCACGTATTTTTAACGGGCCATCCCCGCGCGATAATCGGAACCGAATATACGCTTCGGTAAACCGTTCATCTGACAAATAATCTTGCGATGTAAGCCGCGCGACCGTGGCAATAATGTCAGAGTCTGAATAACCACGTCTTAGTAACTTAGTTCGTAACTCAAACGTGGAATGTTCGCGAGAACCAAGAAGTCGTAAGGCAACTTCGTATGCGCTTTTATCGTCCGTGCGCTGTTTTTGTCGAATCACATCCTATTGATTTAGAGCAGCATCCTCCGTACTAGTCGACTCAAGGTCTTCCTCGTCACTCTCGGACGGTCGTAATAACGCCTGGCGAATCTGGGCTTCAACCGCCACTGCTTTTTCGGCATTTTCTTTCAGCCACGCCTCAGCTTGACGGCGACCTTGACCAATACGTTCATCATTGATGGAATACCAAGTACCCGATTTCTCAATCAACCCCTGGGCAACACCTAAATCTAGTACTTCACCCATGCGATTGATTCCTTCGTCATACAAAATCTGGAACTCAGCTTGTCGAAATGGCGGTGCAATCTTGTTTTTCAGAACCTTCACACGAGTTTGGTTACCGCGCACTTCCTCGGCTTCTTTAATTTGGCCGATCCGGCGAATGTCAAGCCGGACTGACGCATAGAATTTCAGCGCATTACCACCGGTAGTCGTCTCTGGCGAACCAAACATCACACCGATCTTCGAGCGAATTTGGTTAATGAAAATCACCAACGTATTGGAATTCTTGATGTTCGCTGTCATTTTCCGCAACGCTTGACTCATTAAACGTGCTTGTAGTCCGACGTGTGAATCACCCATTTCACCTTCGATTTCAGCTTTCGGCGTGAGCGCGGCTACTGAGTCGATCACAATAACGTCGATAGCACTGGAGCGGACTAACATATCGCAGATCTCCAGCGCTTGTTCACCAGTATCGGGTTGGGAGACGAGTAAGTCCTCCGTGTTCACTCCCAATTTTTTAGCGTACACCGGATCCATCGCGTGTTCAGCATCGATAAAGGCACAGGTACCGCCCTCTTTTTGTGCTTCGGCAACTACGTGCAAAGTCAAAGTAGTCTTACCCGAAGATTCCGGTCCGTAGATCTCTACGACTCGGCCGCGCGGTAAACCACCAACGCCGAGAGCAATGTCCAATGCAAGCGATCCTGTAGAGATTACAGCAACATCAACCTGTTCTTGGTCTCCAAGACGCATCATGGAGCCCTTACCAAACTGCTTTTCGATTTGTGACAGAGCCGCTTCGAGTGCCCTGTCCTTGCCTTCAGTCTTCATAACTGTTCTTCCTCATATCTACAAAAGGTTTACCTATACATAATTTTAGTTATATTTATGTTTAATTCAACAAAATTCCAACAAAACTTGTAAAAATTTCACTAACTAATCATTTTTTGGATGGTTGACATTGAACCTTGTCGATCAATCCACACAATGTAACACCTAGCTACCAAGCACACGAACACATAATTCATGTCGAAAGTCAATCGCACAACCATGATGGATCAATACCTATCCATTAAAGCAAACTATCCCGATGACCTGTTGTTTTTCCGGATGGGAGACTTTTATGAATTGTTCTTCGACGATGCCTGTGAAGCTGCCGAACTGCTTGACATAACGCTTACCTCCCGGGGTAAAAAATCAGGACAGTCAGTCCCCATGTGTGGAGTCCCGTATCATTCCGTCGATTCACATCTCCACAAACTCATTAGTTTAGGAAAAACTGTCGCCATCTGTGAACAAATCGGTACTACTGCTGAAAAATATGGACCGGTTGAACGTAAAGTTGTTCGAGTCATCACGCCAGGGACTCTTATCGAAGACTCGCTTGTCGAACATGAACAAGAAAGTCTGCTCATGGCGATAAATCCGAACGATCCCCCTAATCAATCTGCTGGTTTAGCTTGGATAAATCTTTCAACGGGTAATTTTACGATAGCACAAGCAAAGGACAGTGCTGAACTACAAACTTTTATTGATCAAGTGCAACCAACCGAAATAATCGTGCCGGAGCGCGCAAACTTTACTAGCGATGAACACAAAATACGTGAAGTCGACCCGTTGCAATTTGACGAACTCTTAGGCGACAAATTGCTAAAAACACATTTTGACATCGGTGATTTACGTGCCTTTGGTTTCAATGATGATCCGAAACTGGTTGGAGCAGCTGCAGCAGCATTACAGTATGTCAAACGGGCAGCACAACAATCGTTAGAGTTCATTCAATCGATCCAGGAGTACTCTAACAATCGCATTTTGCAAATGGATACCCAAACTCGCCGAAACCTGGAAATCGATAGCCAGTTGAGTTCAGCCAGCTATGGCAATACCTTGTTTGATGTAGTGAATTTCACGGTTACCGCGATGGGCGCGAGACTGCTACGTCAATGGTTGAACGTACCATCGACTGATTCTACCGTGATCGGGGCACGGCTTGATTTAGTCAGTGGCATTCAGGCTCACAATCTCACACAGGACATTGCTGATACACTTCGACCTGTTAAAGATTTACATCGAATCGTTTCTCGACTCGCGATGCGGAATACAACCCCGCGTGACCTGATTCGTATCGGTGAAGCGATTCATGCGTTCTATCAAGTTCAGGAGCAGATAACAAACTTAAATCTTGGCGAAGAAGAGAAACGATTTGCTAGTGTGACCGATTTGAGTCATGTTCGCGAACTCATTGAGCGTGCGATAGTTTCAAATCCACCCGTAACTATTAGAGATGGTGGAGTGATCGCCGAAGGCTACCACGCGGAAGTCGACGAACTACGAAAACTTCGAACGAATGAGTCTGAACTTTTACAGGAAATCGAGAAACGAGAACAACAACGTACAGGTATCGATAAGTTAAAAGTCGGCTTTAATCGGGTACATGGTTATTACTTGGAAGCCTCTAGATTAAAAGCAGAGGAGATACCGGAAGATTACGTTCGTCGGCAAACCCTTAAACACACCGAACGCTACATTACAACGGAACTTAAAGAATTTGAAGAACGCATACTTTCTGCAGAAGCTGAACTGTTGAGTTTAGAAAAGAGTCTGTATGTGGAACTTGTCGACGAACTCGCGCAATCTGTCCCGGAACTTCGACAAGTTGCCGACGTTCTTTCACGACTTGATGTACTCAATGGATTTGCACAAGCCGCGGCGCAGCACAACCTAGTTCGACCTGAGTTTACTGAGAGGCATGTATTACACATTGAGGATGGCCGACACCCTATGGTCGCCGCGAAGTTAAAGCATCAGTTTGTACCAAATTCAATCAGTTTCGATAACACAAAACGAATGCTCATTGTGACTGGTCCAAATATGGGAGGAAAATCTACCTATATGCGCCAGACAGCTCTCATTGTGTTGTTAGCGTATACCGGATGTTTTGTCCCGGCCAAGAGTTCGACAGTTGGTCGAATCGACCGCATTTTCACGCGTATAGGCGCCGCTGACGATTTAGCGGGAGGTCGTTCGACCTTTATGGTTGAAATGTCAGAAACGGCGAATATTCTTCACAATGCTACCTACTCCAGTCTAGTGTTGTTGGATGAGATCGGGCGCGGAACCAGTACTCTCGACGGGCTTGCCTTGGCAATTGCGATTGCGCGCGCGATGGTTAAATTGCAATCACTTACGTTATTTTCGACTCACTATTTAGAACTAACGACGATTACGGATGAATTACCCGGTGTGAAGAATGTACATTTGAGTGCTACGGAACACAATCGGAAGGTCGTATTCTTGCACTCGGTTAAAGATGGACCGGCATCTCAGAGTTATGGGATTCAAGTCGCTAAGTTAGCTGGGGTACCCGGCAATGTACTACAAAATGCTAAAAACCACCTGCGGCGGCTAGAACAAACGACGGTCAGGAGTAACACAGAACACAGTACTGATTTGTTTGATGACGACGTTACTCAAGAGCCATATTCACACCCCGCGATAGACCTCTTAGGCGAGGCTCAAGTTGACGAACTGTCGCCGCGCGCGGCTTTAGATTTGGTTTACCAGTTAGTTGAACTCGTCAAACAAGAAGACCGGCATCAAAATTAACTTCAGGATTACGTGCCCCTAGCTATATCTATTCGCTCTCACTCTCGGTAGTGAGTTGTCCGTAGAGTTCTTTTAAGGAATATGTGTTTAATTTGGTAGAAGTAGTTTATTCAAAGTATTGGTACTTGAAGTGTAATTAGTGGAGTCATTTTGTATTTGGTTACTTGGTCCGTTTCATCATTACCCAGTTCTTGTACCCTAAGTTCAAACTCTCACTAGTACCCGAGTCAACTTCTTCCAACCAGTTGAATAAAGCAGTTTAGACAGACTTAAACAATTTGTAAGAGTTTCCCGTGTTGGATAAAATGGACTAATCCACTTACCCGAAACAACAGGTTTAACAATGTTTTCTAGGAACCATTTTGGTCTCTTAGTGATGTCTTTTTTGATGATGGTTGCGATCTCAGTGTTAGCTCCAGAGACTGAAGAGATTCAAGTACCGACTTATGAAACGCACGGTCTGGAATACAAACTGTGGAATGAGTGTAAGAAAATTGGTTTCGATAGTCTCATATCAGATGATTTATCTAAAACTGATTTGAAATTAGAACAAGTGAATGATTTGTTTGAAACGAGGTTACGTGCAGCGAGACTGTGGTCGGGTTCAGACGCCGGTTTTAGAGAAGATTTCTTATTTGTACGTATTCAAGGATTTGTAATAGATGACTCTGAGAGCGTTCTTGACGGTATGACAATCTACACTGTAGGAATTTCCTACGAAAGATGGATTGATGACCTCAATTTTGGAGTTGCCGGCTTTGCTGAGTTGCGACACTCCAGTAAAAAAATGGGGTATGCTAGCAAGCGAGCGAATGCTAAGTCAGCGATTTTGGAAATACTAAGCGAAGGTGCCGACAAGTTTGTGTTAGAGTACCTTCGGGTAAACGAAAAAGCGTGTGACTGAGATTACCACCCGAAATGCCCAAAAATTAGTCAGTTTTACCAAGACGATTGTAAAACTTAGGGTGGCGACGAACACATCGTCAAAACTCAATCACTAACACAGAATTGCTAAAAAATAATTTATCCTCGGCATCTATGGAATCGCTAAGGTTTGAATAGCAATTTCCTCCGGTAATTCAGCTAGTAGCGACTTGAACCTATCATATCTGTAGAACAGCCCCCTTCCATACTTTGGTTGATCAATCAATTCGACCTCAATAGGTACATCAGTATTCTCTATGTGTATTTCATACGAAAATACGTCTAACAGTATAGTAGCTTCCGGACGATAACGATAGGTGTATTCGAAGTGAAACTCTTTCTGTTTGAATGTTGAACCATCTGTAAGTTGTACAAGGGTATCTCCTTCCCAACCTTCAAACTTGTCCTTAACAGTACTCTTTTGGACAGCATCGGATATTCCTGCAAAGTAATACCCCAATCGTATTGTCGTCAATGCTTTCTTCTGCTCCTCGGACATCTGAGCAATTCGGAGTACTTCCCGTTCCGGTTCTGGAACAAAGAAAGGAATAGAAAATTTACTCTTAGTCTTCGTGCCACTTGCGTATTCTTTAGTGTCTAAACTAGGTGTGATATCAGCTATTGTGTTTAATAGGAGCACCGTCGATACTGTAATCAACCAAAATACGATCAAGAAATGTTTGAATTTACGATTTGCAAAATCAATCATGGCATTAATATCCCAAAAATCATGGAGGATTAAATTTTACGTGGCGTCGTGTGTCATTTCACCCACACGCGACCAGGTAAACGAAGATCTGAATTTACGTGAACTATCAATCATTCTTGTTCTATATCTTCACCCGCTTTGTCGTTTTCAGCTTCGTACTTCAGGTATTGATACGGCAATCGTTCGTTTACAACCTTCTTACCAATACGATACGATACTGACAAATTCATCCAAGTGATTAGATCTGCGTCTTTTCGACGTACATATAGATGGTCACTATCCTTAATACCAAATGCTCCCTGCGGTTGAAGTACATTTCCCAGTTGATCAATTGAATTCCCCCAATAGATTTTTAATGATCGACCATTCTCAAATGCCCTCACACACTCAATGTATGCTTTTCGACGCGATTTGTTGAAAATCTTCACGCACAAGACATGCATCGATGACTGGTAAGTGGACACTGATGAAGGGTGTTGACAATCTCCAAACATCAATATCTCGTCATCTTTGGTATCACGGAATACTTTCCATGCCAAGTAAGCGGTTGAGAGGGTGCACAAGGTTGATATCGTCACAGCACACCCGGTCCAAACTAGATAGGCTATGTTCACTAGGATTGATTCTTAGCTAAATTCATCACAATTGAAAACTCTTCCATTTGCAGGCAAATTGATCATGGTCTCTTTCTGATTTGGAAAAGCCTCCTGCCATCCCTCTTGGTAGTGGACATTTCGAAAATTGATTCAAACTCTGCGATTTTGATTGATACTTACCGAATTCGAGGAGGTTGAGTATGCTCTAATCCAATTCAAACTTCAAGTTTGTCGAAACTTCTAACCGAAGATATCTTGTTCCAATTCTTCAACGACGTGGGGAGTTTGCATCAAAGCAGGGACTAAACTTACTAAAGCAAATTCCCGTTCGTCCTGCCCAAGATTTTTTAAACCGGTCGATTTCTTAATCGTTTGAAACATCTGTTTGGAAACTCGTTTACCTGTTTTTCCTTCAACTTCAAGTGCCTCTACCGCAGAATGAATGCTATCAATCGTGCTCAGATCACAAGCGTTATCCACAAGAAATTTTTCGATGACGTCGGGGTCATACAGATAATCTTCAATTTCTCTTCGTCTCAATACACGAACACCTGCTAAAATTCTTTCATCCCTTCTTTCGTCCGACATGTCATCGCGATCTATTAGCTTGTGAACCTCTACCCCTCTAAATCTCCAGTTTCGCTTTAGAACCGCTGTTATACTCGGGTAACAGTTTTCATTCTTATTGATATTCATAATTCTCTAAAAGAAACTGGCAAAGTATAAACGCTGCGTTTACGGCTAGAATTGCATGGTGTCTAGAGGGAGTGTATTTTCTTATTTGTCGATAGCTAAGTTGCCTTGCTCACAAAATATTGGACTCGTTTACGCAATACTTACTTGAGTTACAACTAGGAGGAAATTTTATCGATGTCAAACCGAACACATTTAAACGAAGAGCAACGGTTGAGCTAAACTATCGTTTGATTCTGTGGGAAGCTTCAGCGGCGAAATTATGTCGTGAAACTTCTGTTTCCGAGACGTCGTTAAAAAAGTGGCGCGGAAAAACGATATCGCGAGTTCAAGAAACAGATCGGCTATAAAAGTGATACTGATCTACCGTCACAACAGTGCCAACGAATATCGATATCGGAATCCACGTCGAAACAAATCGTCCACGAAGAAAGATTTGAGAGGAATATTTGCAGATTGATTCACGAATAAGTGTAATTCTTCCTTCGATTACGCAATACTTACAAACAATATTTCTCTGAGAGCACCAAACTGTGTGCGCTATCTCTACTACGAATCTACAGAATACTCGGCTAGGTTCAGGTGCTTGGCGATCTGATCTAGCATAGTTTTGACTTCAGGATGAATCTCGTGTGGTTTCATTTGGCTAGCTAACTCGTCAAAGGAATACGGAGCATTCAGATCCAGTTCTTCTACCAAGTGTGTCAGAAACGTTTTACCATCTGGATCGATTCCCGGAGAATGGTCAAACGGGTTGTCGAATAACGCTGGCGGGAGATTTTTTCGTAAATATTTTTCTGCCTTCGTTGCTTCAGATTTGCCACCGAGTGCTTCGACATATCGAATAATGGACCGTGGATGGATCAGGTAGTTTTCAATTTCCTTGCGTTTCCACTTCAAACAAATCATTCCGTGCGGTGCATCCAACGAACCTTCATTGTCAAGATCCATTAGTTGGGCACCTAACATAGCTGGGACGAGTGCTTGCATGCTTTGGAAGCGATGTTTGACATCGTTTCTCTTCTCAGCAGTGGTCAGTACTAAGCCTTGATCAAGGAAGTAATACGCTTCGTGGTCCAATACCTCCGCCCACGCAGTAAGTATCGCGATATCGGTTTTACCCTCTACGTAGAGCACTCGTTTGGTGGTTTCCGCTTTGATAATGTCGGCATTTTCGAGATGTTTCAAGGTCCCCCTTAACTGTTGTGCTGGAATTTCACGAAGTCCTTCGTCATAAGTTAGAACGCGCAGATCGGTCGAATCAGCTGCATTAATAAATCGCTCAGAGTGGGTTGACATTATCAATTGAGATTGCGTCTTTTGCGCTATCCTTTTTAGGCTTGTATACATCTTTCGTTGCAGTAAAGTGTGTAGGTGAGCGTCTGGTTCATCCACTAGAACGATAGTATTTTCTTGGTATAACAATGCCCCAAATACAGACAGCACTTGCAGAAAACCACTGGAAGCACTAGTTATATCGAAGGCCTCCTCGGTTTCATAGCGACGATATCTAGCAGCAACTTGCGCACCTGGGCTGAGCGGTAAAATCTCATAACCAAAGAATGACTTTATTTCTTGTTTTAGCAGGGACCATTTCTCATTCTCTAAACTGACCCAATACAACATATTTCGGAGTACCTCACCGCTCTGACTATGTGCTAGCCTCTGCGGGATAACTTTGCGATCAAAAAAGTCTTCTAGCCTATTAGGACCAGAGGCAGCCGGTATGTATGTTGGTGTCATTGTTACTCGCTGCAAAGCCGATAAAGCATCTTCTTTAACCTCTTTGCAAGGTCGAATTTTTGCCAATCCTCTACTCACATAAAGGAACTCGAAACCAATCGTCCAACTCTTAGGAGAATCAACCCTGAGCCATACTGAGAGAGGTTCTTTAGTATTTTTCTGAAACCACAGATGGTCAAAATCTGTTAGCGGTACCGAAGAGAAATCTGACAAATACAATTCGATTGCAGGATAATTCTCGTCACTGTCTCGAACAAGATCAGAAGGCTGTTCTCGCCAACGTGATGCTAGCTCAAACCACGTGCAGACAGCCTGAAGTAAAGTTGTTTTTCCTGAGTTGTTCGGTCCAGAAATGACTATTCGATTAGCTAGTTCAAACTCATGTGAAGAAAATTTCTTGAAGTTATTAACGATAACTTTTTTGATCATTTGCGTAGTTGCCAGTTGGATTCAGAAGTAAAAAACTTAGTCAGCGAACAGTGTTGTTTCGAACCAATAAACTTTGATCGCCGGTCCCGACATATTTTGAGATCAAGGGATTTGTACCGTTACCGTCTTCTTCTCTTTCATAGCAACCATGTACCAAGCGGTAACGTTGTGTAGAAAATTCTCGATTCTTATCAAAACGAAATTGATGCAACCTAGCGAGAAAGTCGTTAAACGCCATACAAGAGGCCAGCATGTTGAGAGACATAACCGCGGGTTGTTCTTCCCCTACTGCCATTAAATACCCATTTTTTCTTTGTTCCAAATAGTACTCTGGCATAGTTCGGTGCCAATTTTCAGCCGTGACTTGGTTCATCTTGTAAACACCTTGTTCGAGTAAACTTTTACCTTCAGGGTGTACGTAATGAGATACTGCGTCTGCGTTCGAAATGCCTCCACGGCCATCGGCCTCAAGATAAACCCCCACATCGAAATAGGGAATCAAGTACGCACTAGCAATGCAATCTAGATCGTATCGACCAAAAGCAGAATCTACACACCCGAACAATACATCACAATCAACCAACGCCTTTACCACTTCGGAATGACTTGTATCCCCTTGATAAGTAAAGACTTTGGTACCTAAATCCATAGCTTCAATTGCACGTTTAGCGACTTCGACTTTGGGTTGTTGATCGCGAGCCTCTTTCATCGTCGCCCCAATGATTCGATTCAGATTTTTTTCTTCCAAAACGTCTGGGTCAACAATGACTATTTCACCGACACAATTTCGCGCAAGTAGTTCTGCGACTACGCTACCGGTACCCGAACAACCGACGACTCCAACACGTATGTTGTGTAGCAGTTCTAAAGTACCTCGACCAAAAGTCTGGGACAACTTGTTGCTGAAGTCAGAATTTCGCAACATCCGAACTTTTTTCCACATTCGGATCGAGTCTCCAACCACATTCACTGAATCGATTTCAGAAAATTCTCCCTCGCTGTGTACAACTCGTGCGCGAACTCTTCCGTCTGGTAACATAATCGCTGAACCGTTGGAACGTTGATCATCAAACCAATTATTAATTGAATCAAATAACTCTTTATCGGTTTTGTTATCTCTGAGCGAAAATTCGTTAAAGTTATTTGGATGCGAATGAATCGTGACGATAGATTGGCCGGTTTGATCGATTTGGGTAATGATCTCGGGAGGAAAGAAGTCTGCGAAAGGCCATGAAAGATATTTTTTCATTCGCCGAGAAATATCGTGTGGGATCGATATTATTTCGGCTATGATAAGTCGACAAGTATCTCTTCCGCTTCCTCGATTACACAAGAGTATCGCGGCTGCTTCTAACCCATCCCCAGGGAATAAGTGAGCAAAAATCTGCTTATGCTGCCGTTCGGTCATCACAAGCATCGTTCTGTTCACTTTGGGACTTCTTTCAGTGTTTCGTTTTGGATAAACTCTATATGGGTGATTAGTGTATCCACACCTGGTTGCCATGCACTATCTTTGTAGTGCCGAGACCAGCGTTGCCAAGTCTGCCCAAAGTGCGATTCGTCCGCCAAAGCGCTAATCCCTGTCCCGTCAGACTTTTTAAGGTGAGGTGAAAAGTAGAACATATCTAAGGCGGATCCCGGGTATCCGACCGGGACCAAGATCATCAGATTTGATTCGGGCTTAGTGTAGCCGTGAGGAAGATTAAAGTCTTCGATTATTAGACCGTGCTTACCAGGACCCTCGGATACCTTTCGCCACTTAGAAGAGAAACGTGCTTGGAGATATTCAACATCCTCGGGTGGTAATTCATAAAGCTCAGACATTTCCCTGTTGTGCCTCTTTCCGAACTGTTTCAAATCGCTCGATCCCCTTTCGCGAAAAATCTACTACATCATCCGGCGCAATTCTTTCGCGGCGTCCTCCGTGCAACTTTTGATTGAGGAACCATTCGTTAGGTTCTTTACCGACCAATGCCAAGATAGCAGCACCAGTAAGTTCAGATGTGTCGACGATACATCGCTGACCGTCAATGCGGATACGGTACTTGCGAACTTGAGGCGGTCTGCGGTCATGCTTACCACACTCTTCCGTATCGACAATTTCATCTTCAGATTTGGGTATCACAAAGAACGAATCTGTATCCTTAACAACTAACAACATTTCGTCAGAAATTTCCACGTCGACACTACCTTCGATATCAACAAAAAGACGACCATCAGGAAAAGTTTCGTCGCGACATTTAAGGTCTTTACCCAAAATTTTTGCTTTCGACAGGGATATAGTTCTTTGTCCGTTGAACTCTGGTTGATGCGGTTTTCGTACGGGAGGATTACTTTCTAGCGTGCTTTTACCAACGACAAACTGTTCGTCTCCCCGAACGATCAGGTGTTCTCCGGAGCACAAAGGTATGTCTATGTCGTGTTCACGGTTCAAGAAAAGAGAGTTCTTCTCACAACCAACGATCTGGTAAAGTTCATCTACCGAAATCAGACCTCGGTCGACGAGTTTTGCTTCTCCATTGATATAAATTTGGACTTTCATTGTTTTAGACTGAATATGTATACATTACTCTAATATTTTACAGATTTAATATGAAATCTGCACCGATCGCAAGAAATTCTAAGATAACAATTATCCTTGATATGCCATCTGACCGGTAATGTCTTGAATTATCTGGTAAGCCAATCACCAGTATTGCGTGAATTGAAGCTCTCTATTGCCTGTACAAGTAATAAGACTTTTGCGGTTGTTGATGGATAGATTAGATGAGTTTTGTCTTGTAAAAAAACTCGACAGATGCTCTGTCAAAACAACCTAATCTAGGAATTACTTCAAGTTTTCAATGATGTTCGTTTTGATCTAACCAGTCCAGTGAGGAACTACTTCGTAGAACTTTTCGATGGTAGTCTTAAGCTTGTCTAACGCAACTTCTGGAAGCTCATGAATCTTCGCTATTCCTGTCATAACAGTTGAGAACATCGTAGTTGGTTCGGTTGACTTCAAGGTGTTAGACAATCCTGCTAATTTTGGGTTTAATTCTTCAAGCATTTAGATATATTGAGTGATTTTCACATCTTCAGAAATCATGGAAGAAGCATCTTCTGCTAGCAAGAATTCTGCTTTTTCACTAGGTGTCGACTTTTCACAGGTGGTTTCCGAATCGACCTCGCTATTAAGGACGTTAACGAACACAAGAAATCCGATGGCCAAAAGAGTTGTACTAAGTTTGTACATAGCAAGAAACACCCACCGAAATAATCGATGTTGAAATTCCAATTGAAAGTCGGTCTGTCAGTTTGACGATATTGAGAAAACACGAAGCTATTACTACTACAAAAGACCGATTATTAAAATTTTAGTGTTATTTATCTAATCTGGTAAAAATGACCTTTGTTATCGGCCAGGCTTGCATTAAGTGTAAATTGACAGATTGCGTCGAAGTGTGCCCTGTAGACTGTTTCTACGAGGGACCCAATATGCTTGTAATTCACCCAGATGAATGTATTGATTGCGCGTTATGCGAACCTGAATGTCCGGTCGAAGCGATCTACCCCGAAGACGAACTACCCGAAGATCAGTTAAACTTTCTTGAACTAAACACCGAGTTATCTTTGATTTGGCCGAACATTGCCGAGGCCAAAGATCCACCTCCCGATGAGGCTGAATGGAGAGATGTCAAAGACAAGTTGAAGTATCTAGAACGTTAACTCAGTCGTCGATTAAAGAGGCTGGATTCTGTGCCACTCCTCTCTTCCAGATAGCGAATTTGATCGTTCGATATCGATCAGTTTGAGTATTCGAATCTGATTCACCTTGCGCATTGCCAACAAAAAACACTGGATCACCCTTCGATACTAAGTCGTTTTCTTCAAGCTCTAATGCCGTATTGAAGTCATATTGCACGACATAGTCGTCGGGAGTCTTGATCAAAATCATGTATTTGTATTCACTTACAGATCTCCCAGCATAGGTGACTCGACCTGATGCAGCGGCTTTTACGGATGTGTTTGCACCAAGAAGATAAGTCAAACCGCCATCCTCAGAATCAGCGCTCCATTCATTTGATGGAGAGATTTCGACCGGCCATTCCCACCCTTTCGGGAGTGCCTTTGCCTGTTCCTGAATTTTTTGAGTCTCGGCAAAAGTAATTCGCGGTTCGGTACGTGCGACAAATCCTGCTTGAGAATCTGTTATATCGCTGTCTGTCGAATCTGACGGAGCAGCAGGTGAGCTATCCAATGATGAGTTCGGTGTAGCTGGCGTTATAACACCTAGACTGGTTTCAGATTGCTGAGGTTTGGATTCAGTTGGTTGTTGCGTCCCAGGATCGGGCACCGGTGCAGTTTGGACTGTACTGTCTGTAGGTGTCGATTCGCGAGTTTGAGGCGATTGCGCGGTACCCCTTGGTTGCGAGATTTCTGTATCTTCCGGTTCAGTCAATATAGTATTAGATTCCATCCAAGAGCCACGAATCACAAACAGCCTTTGTCCGGGATAAATGACATAAGGTGGCTCAAGTCTATTCATCTCAGCTACTTCCTTGACTGTCAAACCCATCAATCGTGAGATCGCATACAAGGTATCGCCTGAATTCACCACATAACCGTAATTTAGGGCATCTTCATCAGGTCTAAGCAAGACAACCTCACGTTCTTCTACCGATGCCTTTTTTACTGAAGTGCAACCACACAGTCCTAGTACCAGTAGCACTAGTAAACTGAGACTAGTGAGATATCTGTCGCGTGCGCACATACGTCAAAATCCAAACAAGCAAAAAACCACCAACCATCATACAAGAAACCGCGAATATGGCAGGATTTCCGTCGAATTCGTGAGGCAGAACGGGTTGTTTATTGAGCTGCCACGGCCAAATATGCAACAAAGATCCCAATAACAGTCCGGTAAACAAAGCCATAATTTCGTTACGATGATTTCCCAGTAAAGCTCTGACCGGCTGAGAAAATACTAGCCAGCCCGATACTAAGCCAAACCCAAACAAACCTATCTTCAACAAATCGAAGGATACCAATGCAGTAAGCATCGTAGACCATACTCCTAATATGAGCAAGATCAACGAACCAGAGATCCCCGGTAATATCCATGCACCAAATGCTAATACACCACCTACATAAATCAGCGCTAGATGGGGATCGGTTCCGCTGTGAGTGAGTAAACTAATCGGTAGTGAAATCAGTAAACCACAAGGGATAAACAAAATCCTTGCACGCCATTGTGATTCCCGAAAAGTAAAACAAGCCGCCGCAACAACTACACCAAAGATCACGGCAAACACATATAACGCGTGAGTGTCCAAGAGTTTTTTCAGAGTAATAGCCGTCACAATGGCACCCACCAGCATACCTAAGAACAAGGGTAGCAGGACGCCAAGTGGTTGTTGTAGTTGATTTAATGTCGACCATTTGAAGCTTGCTAAATCTTTTATGGCAATGGTTAAATCGGCAAGAGCAACGACCATTCGTTCATAAATTCCTAGCAGGAGTGCGACGGTACCCCCGGAGATGCCCGGCAAGATTTCAGCTACCCCCATTACACTACCTCGAACGACCAGCGCTAGTGCCGTGGACACGGAAAACCGCTCAGTTGAATCAGAATCCGTATTCACTCTTGTTGCGTGCCTGACAAAAGTGGGACAAATACCACGGGAGCAAGTTTTTTTTCTTGCCATTGATCGTCTTTTCGTTCCATAACAACGAGTGATTGCTGATGGCGGTGGCCTTTTGGCGCGATAATTTTTCCGTTGTCCGCAAGTTGTGATTTAAGGCGAGACGGTATGGATCGTGTTGATGCCGTAATAATGATACAGTCAAACGGGGCATGTGCGGCCCACCCTTCCTGTCCGTCGCCATACTTTAGCCAAATATTGCTGTACTTTAAATCTTGTAACCGCAGACGGGCATCGAGGGCGAGAGAGTGAACCCGTTCGATGGAATATACCTTCGCAACAAGTTGGGAAAGAATTGCCGCCTGATACCCGCAACCAGTACCGATCTCCAAAACCGATTTTACATTAGGAATCTCAACCACCGCTTGACTCATGAGCGCGACGACGTAGGGTTGCGAAATAGTTTGACGTTGCCCAATCGGTAGCGCCATGTCTTCGTATGCTAAATGCCCAATGGAGGGATCAACAAATAAATGTCGCGGAACGGTTTCGATCGCACTGAGAACTAGGTCATTCGAAATCCCCTTAGCCGCGAGACTCGCCGTAAGACGTTGGCGTGCGCTTAGCGAAGTCAATCCTACTCCTTGTTTCATCGATAACCTCACCCGCTGTCCACTTCACAATCAAAATACTCACTGAGTCCAACTGTTGCGTAAGAACCTACCGGTAATGAAAATTCGAGTGTGACGGTCGATTGAGTTTGTTCTATCTTGATGTTTTTTGCGCGAACCGATAAAGGTCGTCTTTCTTGTTGTAATCCCACCCATTCCAATGCTTCGCAGACTTGGGGGTGCTTGGTTTGTACCGACTGATCAAACTCGGCGGTAACAGCATTTGAACCGAGTGTACCTCGTCCCCAAAGGGGACCAGTCGCACGGTCGTCCACCGATGGATCGCCAGCTAGTTTTACTTTCCAATTCTCTTGTTTTACCCGCAAACCCAATAATTCATTAAACAGATAGGAACGTAATGTCGAAAGATAACGTGCACGAACAGTCCGTGGTATGCGAGGTTTTCCAGCTTCTACCCACTTCCGCGCACGAGTTAAATTATTGAAATACAAACCAAACCTCTGCGTTCCAAAATAATTCGGAAACGGCGATGTAAGTACCTCGTTCAAGTTTGCCATTTCCCGTTTGACATCACGTATGACTATGCGGAACTCATTCTGCGTATGAGTTCCGCGTCGTAATTTACAGTGGTGTCGGTGTGCTTGTAAAACTCGAAATCCTTTGTATGAGGGTTCGCAAGTTGTGCTTGGGAGTCGTATCGAGAACCATTGTCGGGCAATCGCGCGTTTATCCTTCATGCCAGAATACGATACATCGACGGTCGGGACCTCGTAATGTTGTGCGAGAGTGCACCGAACATCTTCCGTATTCAGATTTGTTTTTTCAACCTGTAGATAAAGATGTTCACCAGCTTCTGTGAAGTCAATATTCAGAACTTCGTTTACCTGAAAATCGTCCACTGTTGTACGTAACCGACCAAGAAACGGCTGTGCTGTATTACTTCTTGGCCAATCAATGTTCAGATCTGGGAGGTACAACAAGATAGAAAACTTCCCCCTCGCCAACCATGCCTAAGTCGTGGCGGGCGATCTCTTCAATCCGTTCACGGTTCGCGCGAAGTTCCGCGATTTCTTGCCGTAATTCTCGATTGCGTTCAAGTAGTGAACGATTGAACCCTAACTGTAGTTGAATCTCTTGTGTGTGTTGTCGTAACGCGAAATACCCGTTTGGACCGAACCAAAAAGTATGTTGAAAGACTCCTAAGATGAAAAGCGATATTACGAAGAGAACTCGCATTGTTGACCACCATCCTTGTGTTTGCTAATTTCATTCAAGCCACGAAACTCCATGTAGCCTTGTTCTGCTTCAATACGTAACAGTTGATTGTATTTAGAAGTGCGCTCAGAGCGACTCAAAGAGCCCGTTTTTAGTTGACCAGCTCCAGTTCCGACCGAAAAATCTGCGATAAAACTATCTTCCGTGTCTCCTGAGCGATGGGATACAACGGTCGAATAACCAGCATTCTTCGCGATTTGTATCACTTCTAAGGTTTCAGTTAACGTCCCTATTTGATTTAATTTTATAAGAATTGAGTTAGCAACGCCTAATTCGATCCCGCGCTTTAGGAACTTGGGGTTCGTAACAAAAATGTCGTCGCCGACTAGTTGTACCGTATTACCCAGTTTCGTCGACAGAGTTTGCCACGACTCCCAGTCATCTTCAGCCATTCCATCTTCAATAGACACAATCGGATACTTTGATACTAGTTTTGCTAGTATCTCGCACAGTTGTTCGCCGGATGCCGAACCACCCATACCATCCATGGTGTAAGTACCTTCTTGATAGAACTCAGTAGCCGCGCAATCCAATGCAAGCACGATGTCAACGCCGACTTCGAATCCCGCAGCAGTGATCGCGTCACAAAGATAACCAAGGGCTTCATCATGAGATGAGAGATTAGGTGCAAAACCGCCTTCATCACCGACAGTTGTCAAGTGGCCGGCTTTCTCCAGTGCGAGTTTGAGACACTGAAACACTTCCGCACCCCCGCGAATAGCTGCTGCCATGTTTGGTGCCCCGACAGGAATAATCATGAATTCCTGAAAGTCTAAGCTGTTATTGGCATGTGCCCCGCCGTTCAAGAAATTCATCATGGGGACGGGAAGACGTATATCAGAATTGTTAGCAAGTTCAGCGATATGCGCATAAACTGGAATTTTTCGTTCCTGTGCTTGGGCCCGTGCAAACGCAACCGACACACTTAGGATCGCGTTTGCGCCTAAGTGAGATTTATTCTCAGTGCCATCCAGTTCGATCAACATTTGATCGAGTTCTTGCTGTTGTAGGGTGCCACACTCGCAGACTACGCGTGCGATATGGTGGTCAACGTTGTAAAGGGCGCGTTTAACCCCCTTCCCTAGGTACCGGCGAGCGTCGTGATCTCGCAATTCGACAGCTTCGGCGGTACCGACCGAAGCTCCAGATGGTACTATAAAAGAACCGCGTGCACCACTCTTTAATGTGACTGTAGTTTCCAACGTTGGAAACCCACGAGAATCTAATATTTCGAGAGCGCGTATTCTGTCAATTACACTCATTGAATTTCTTCTTCCAAATAGGGATGTGCTTTGACCAAGTGATCGACTTCGACGAGTTCGTTTAGTAAAGGTTCCATCAAGTGTAAGGGCCAAGCATTTGGTCCATCCGACTTCGCTTCGGCTGGATTCGGATGCGTCTCCATGAACAGCCCGTCGATACCAACTGCTGTAGCAGCACGTGCTAATACGGGTATCATCTCACGTTGTCCGCCGGACGCCGAGCCTAACCCGCCAGGAAGTTGAACGGAGTGGGTCGAATCAAATACGACGGGACATTCGGTCTTACGCATGAGTGCGAGCGAACGCATATCCGATACAAGGTTGTTGTACCCGAAACTAGCCCCACGTTCGCAAACCATAATTTGTTGATTTCCCGTAGCTTTCGCTTTGCGAGCGACCTGAATCATATCCAAGGGGGCGAGAAACTGCCCCTTTTTGATATTGACTGGTAGTCCTTGCGCGCAGACATTTTGAATGAAATCGGTTTGCCGACACAAAAATGCCGGCGTCTGTAGTACCGAAACGACCTCCGCGACTTCATCTAATGGGGTATATTCATGTACATCGGTAATTACAGGAACTTCGACTTCTTCTTTAACTTTTTGAAGGATTTTCAAGCCAGTTTCCATCCCTAAACCGCGGTACCCGTCGATTGACGACCGATTAGCTTTATCAAACGAGCTCTTGTAGATCAATGGAATACCAATCTTGTCGGTAACTGCACGTAGTGTCGACGCTGTTTCAAGTGCGATTTTTTCAGATTCAATAACACAAGTTCCAGCGATCAGAAAAATCGGCCGACCTTCCCCAATTTCAAAATGACAAAGTTGCACAACTAGTTTGTTTCCGCGTATCGATTTGCCGCATGAATGAAACCCTCAAATAAAGGATGACCGTCACGCGGTGAAGACGTAAACTCTGGATGAAACTGACAAGCGATAAACCAATCTTGCGAGGGGATTTCAATCATTTCGACTAAATCGTCGGGTTGATGTTTACCGCAGATGCGCATACCGGCATTTTCAATCGCGTGAACGAATTCATTATTAACTTCGTAACGGTGTCTGTGGCGTTCGTAAATCACATCGCTCTGATAAGTTCGCTGGGCTAGAGAACCTTCGGTTAAATAGCAAGGTTGCGAACCGAGGCGCATCGTACCACCCAAGTCCTTGTTGTTTGAATTACCGTCGTGCGTTTTCTTGTACTTCCCGGACCACTCAGTAATCAATCCGATCACAGGATAGGAAGTTTTTGGATTAATCTCAGTCGAATGCGCATCGTACCAACCTAATACATTACGAGCATATTCGATGACTGCCGCGTGTAATCCATAGCAAATTCCTAAGTAAGGGACGTTCTTTTCGCGAGCAAACTGTACTGCTTGAATCTTTCCTTCAAACCCGCGTTCGCCAAACCCACCTGGTACTAAGATCGCATCTTGTTGGTGTAACATGGTTGTACCATGTTGTTCAATTTCTTCCGCGTCGATGTAATTGATGTCAATTTGTGTCTTCGAGCGAATACCTGCGTGTAGTAATGCTTCGATCAGTGATTTGTAGGAATCGAGTAATTCAAAATATTTCCCGACCATGGCAATACTCACGGTCGAAGACGGTGTTCGTAAGGCGTCGACCACAGCGCGCCATTCTCCGAGATCAGCAGAGTTACACTTTAAGTTAAACTGCTCTACGACGAATTGATCCAAGCCTTGTTGATTTAGCACGATCGGTACTTCGTAAATACTTTCGACATCTCGAAGAGACACAACGGCACGCTCTTGAACGTTGGTAAACAAGGCAATTTTCTTCCGTGCATCTTCCGGAATTTCTTGGCTTTCGCAACGACAAACGAGTACATCCGGTTGTAATCCTATCGAACGTAACTCTTTGACTGAATGTTGTGTCGGTTTGGTCTTGAATTCACCTGAGGAATTGACAAAGGGAACCAAAGTCACATGTATGTATAAAGTCCGTTCTTTACCCTCTAATAACCGCATTTGCCGGATAGCTTCTAAAAAAGGCTGACCTTCGATATCGCCAACTGTACCACCAATTTCAACAATCACAACGTCATACGTATCGTTTTCAGATACGGCTCGAATCCTGCATTGAATCTCGTCGGTGATATGGGGAATCACTTGAATAGTACTACCTAAATAATCGCCGCGGCGTTCTCGACGGATTACGGCTTCGTAGACACTACCAGTGGTAAAGTTGTTCTTTTGGGACATCCGATTACGGAGAAAGCGTTCGTAATGCCCAAGGTCAAGATCAGTTTCAGCGCCGTCCTCGGTCACGAAGACTTCTCCGTGTTGAATTGGGTTCATGGTACCAGGATCGACGTTGATATAGGGATCCATCTTGACCATACTGACTTTAAGGTCGCGTGCCTCAAGGGTAGCAGCTAGGGATGCAGTAACAATTCCTTTGCCGATGGAAGAAACGACTCCGCCGGTTACGAAGATGTACCTAGTCATCTTGACTGGAAGTATTCAAAGTGAGGGTTAATTCCACTTGAGTGGGTGATATACGTGGCTACGGTGGAATCAAATTCGATGGATAAATTTTAACAACTTGACTTTAAGTTACCACGAATATCGGTATAGTTCGAGTTTTTGTAATGTCAAATGAGTTCTTTGCTAATTCAGTTATACCGGAAA
Source organism: Gammaproteobacteria bacterium (assembly GCA_009845835.1). Taxonomy (GTDB): domain Bacteria; phylum Pseudomonadota; class Gammaproteobacteria; order Pseudomonadales; family Azotimanducaceae; genus Bin55. Next base: position 36,531 of record VXYV01000063.1, read on the forward strand.
CCAACGAGATTCGTACAACTTATGACTACCACCTTGCAGATTACGTGAAACCTTGTCCGAGATCAATAGATTTGGTACACTAACTATTTCTTCATCTTGCATCAATAACGGCCAGCCATCGCGCAACCATGGTGGAATTCCCTGTTCCTGAAAAACTGAAGTGAGGCGTTTGTGCATTCCGCCGATCTGGATTTTCGCTTGCTTCGACTGAATGTCGCTTCGATTCGTGCAACGAAATTTCTCCCCACGAATAAAGCCGCGTTCACTTTCCGTCCAATCCAGCAACCCGTTTGACAATTCAATACTTTCACCGACGACCACTTCGCTCGGTTTAAACGGTTCCGACGATACCGTAACGTAGAGTTGCTCTCGATACCGCCGAACGAAGTGCTCAGTGCCGACCTGAATTTCTGGAAGTGCATCTTTCCGTGCATTAATTTGTTTCAGTATCTCGTCGATCTTTGAAGTTTCTGGATTGATACTGTAACTTAACAGCCACGCACGAATATCTTCCCTTGATAGACCATGCTTAACTGACAGTGGTTTTGGTTCTTGTTCAAGTAGCAAAGGCCAGTGCAACTGGCTCAAGTTCTTAATGACCGAAGGAAAGCGCGTTTCGATATCCGGTATTAGTTTATGTCGAATCCAGTTTCGGTCAAAACTTTGGTCGAGATTGCCTTCATCTTCAATCCAGTTCAATTTGTGCTCGAGGGCGTAGTTAAGTAATTCATGCTTGGGCAATTGGAGGAAGGGACGAATTAGATAACCTTGTCCTAGCTGGCGTCTAAATGGAATACCGATTACGGCACGACCCGTAAAAAGTTGCCATAACCGAGTCTCAACCACATCATTCCGATGGTGCGCAGTCAAGACCACTTCATTCTCCCCCTTCAGTCGTTCTTCGAAATACTTGTACCTTTGGAGACGTGCTTGCATTTCAAGGTTTCCGGCCGCGATCGTCGTGGATACGACAACGAGTTCGATTCCTAACTTTGTGGCAGTATCATGACAGTGCTCTTCCCACTGTGTCGCTAGGGGAGAAATGTTGTGATTGACGTGGAGAGCTTTACATCTGTCGATGCCGAAATAATGAATACATGCGTGAACTAAAGCCGTTGAATCTAATCCACCACTCCAACCAATCCAAATGGTTCCCTTGCGTGGAAATTCGGTAGTTTTAAGTGTTTCTTGAACCGCAGCTTGAGCTTGGGAAATCAACGATCTACTCGGACTAAGTGAGAACGATCAATTTTAAGATTCGCGCACCGTACACGACTGTCTTAATTTGAAAACGAAGTAAGGACTTTATAGAAACTGTTTTTGGTCCTATTTCATTTTCTCGTGGTTAAGGTATCGCAGACGAGTTTGACCTCAACCAATCCAAATTAAGCGACTAACTCTGTTCGTGTTCTTTTGGTATCAGAACTACATACTGCCTTTCAATTTCACGATGAAATTGTTTCGGTAGTCGATACCAATCTCGAACTTCAACTAGGAAGGGGATCATGGATTCAGTTAGTGCGTGCTTCAGCGAAATCAATTGCTCGGTTGGGATTTTAGCTAAATCTGGTGTTCTGAGTACTAAGTCGAGGTCGCTACCATCAAAGCTTCGACCGTTCACGCGACTGCCATAAGCCCACACCTCAACACCCGGTACTTTGTCGCTCAAAATGGATTCAATCATATCCCGATGTCTTGCCGACAAGTGAAGATGTTCAGCCATCGTTTATTCTCTCAATGAGTTCAACGATAGTTTTCGCATCGTCAATGAAGTTTGGAAGAAACTTAACCGTTTGCTCTGCGTACTCTTCTCCATGTTCGTATACAGAGTCATCTCCAATTTGTCGGTAATGTAGCCACCGTTCAACTGAATCAACATCTAAGAGATCATGTTTTGCCGCATACCGAAACAGATCTTTAATGGGTAGGTTTGCAGCATAGCTATCACTGGAATAAAAACTCGATACTACCTTGCGTAACAAAACGGCACATTGTTCAAGTACCAGTTCAAACTCTTTGATACAAGTTGTTCGGTAGACCTGGTAAAGAGATTGATCACAATTAGTGAGTTGACTAAGTTCTTCGTGAGCATTCTCTAGTAAAGTGATGCACGTTTGAAAGTTAGAGATGTCAAGTTGCATGGAAGGATTTTCGCTTTGAACAGCATATCCGAATATTTGTTCAGACAGTTAAAGAGTTGAACAAATTTCTTTGTGTCCGTGCTGAGTTTTTTCTTCTTAAGTAACCGTCGTTTATTCTACCAAAAAGATTATTGAGTATCACCTGATTCGAGACCTTTAGTGATGCGTCATTTACAATTGAACCAGACTACTATGTACGTATTTGGCTAAGCTTGGCTTAGCGTTTGCCCTATGCCTTAAGTATCTCCAAGACTGAAGTCATAGTAACCGGCGCTAGTTCGCAAGTTGAGTCTCGATGAGCATGCGGCAACATTGCGACCGTCGTCTCCCATAAAATTGAGAACGCTAGGAAAGACCCGTGATGAATCGGCCTAGGATTAGCGAGTAAGCATCACGTAAAGTAACGCATCGCATTACGTTGTGCGTCAGATCGCTACCAAATTTGACATCACGGTAGAACGGTAGTAAACTAAAAAAATGGATAAGACTTTCTAAATAGTACGCTGATGTTCCTATTAGGATCGTTAAACCTGTCCAATTCCGAAGTCAAATTGAGGATCAAGTCATGAGAGCAATCAACGGTCAATTTACCGAAATAATCAACGGAAATAAGCAATTCCGAATTCCCGTATTTCAAAGAGATTTCAGCTGGAGCAAAGAACAATGGAAACAATTGTGGCGAGATATATTGGACACGAGTTCCGCGCATAACGACAACACACACTTTATGGGTTCAATCGTCTACATTGGGGTAGAGGTAGGTGCTGCATTTTCTCGCTGGTTGATGATTGATGGCCAGCAACGGCTGACAACATTGACATTGCTCTTGATCGCGTTGCGCGATCACATCAACGAGTCGAAATGGGTGGGCGACGAGGATGGGCCAACAGCAGAAAAAATTGAAGCTTATTACTTAAAAAATGTTCACGAGTCAGGCGAAAGGCAGTACAAACTTGTACTGCGTCCCAAGGATAACCCCACACTCCAGAGTTTACTTGCGAGACAGACTTTGAATGAAATTGACAGCACATCGGACTTACTGATCGAAGCATACCAATATTTCCGATCAGTTCTCCAAGACCCCGCTTGCAATATAGAGTACGTCTACCAAGGTATTGCCAGACTAAACATTGTTGACGTCACTCTTGAACGAGGAAAAGACAATCCACAGCTCGTGTTTGAAAGTATGAATTCAACAGGAGTTGACTTGAGCCAAAGCGATTTGGTTCGAAATTATCTGCTGATGGGTCTCGACGAACCAGAACAAATCCGACTATACGATCAGTACTGGAGCAAAATCGAGTTCTACTTTCGAACTTCAGGAGGTGCGTTGGATGGGTTCCTCCGCGATTACATGGCCCTCAAACGAGATTTAACGCAACAGATTCGTCTGGATCGAGTCTATTTTGAGTTTAAATCTTTTCTAGTACACGAACTGTCGACTTCCTTGGAGGAACTGCTAGTGGACCTCGTGCGCGTTGCTAGAAATTATGCTTCGTTTTTGGGGATTGCAGAAGCTGCACATGCATGGATCAACGAACCCATCGGGCACATGAGATCATTGAATATAACCCAAGGGGTGTTGATCATGAGACTCTATGACTTTCACGAACAGAAATTGCTGTCCCAAGACGACTTCATTGACTCTGTCAAATTAATCGAAAGTTACCTCCTACGCCGAGCTGTTATGAGTTTACAAACTCGAGGTTATTGGTCAGTATTTGCAAGAGTTGCTCATCAACTTCACTCAGATTCAGTTTTCGAATCATTACAGGTGGAATTTGCACGACTTAGAGGAACTTATCGATTTCCAAGTGACGAAGAATTTCGGAGAGCATTGAAAGAAAATGATCTTTACGGATTGCGAGCATGTAAGCACGTGCTTGACCGACTCGAAAACGCGGGTCAAGGAGAGCCGAGCCCCGTAAATGACTATTCGATCGAGCATATCATGCCTCAAAACATTGATAGCGTAACAACGTGGAAGACCATGCTGGGTGAGAATTGGCGAGAATGTCATGAGACATACGTGCATCGGTTGGGCAATCTTACACTAACAGCATACAACCCCCGTTATTCAAACCGCTCATTCAAAGAGAAGAAAACTATAGGTGGCGGATTTCTGTACAGTGCGGTTCGCTTGAACCAAGATGTCCGAAACGAAGAAGAGTGGACAGCGGAGCAAATCAAAGCACGGACAGAGCAGCTAACCGTGCAGGCGCTACAAGTGTGGCCACACCTTAATGCTGATGAGAAGCTCATTCAAGAGGCAGATATTCGTGAATTGAAAGAGCGAGCCGCACAGCGTAATGTAGACGATCTGAAAATGAGCAACAAGGTCAGACAATTGCTCGTCAAGATCCTAGAGGAGACTCGTGGCATATTGGTGGACCTCATTGAGATAATTGAGAACAGGTCAGTGTGTTGCTATGGACCAGAGTTTTTTGCAGAACTGATGCCCATGAAAGGAAATGTCAGGGCCATTCTTCCCTTGGAGTTAAGTGAGATAAAGGAAACTGAAAGGTTGACGGTGCATGATACATCTACATGGAAATTTGTGCCAAACCGAGTACATGTAGATAGCAATTTGGTAGTCGATGTAAGGTGTTTAGAAGCAGTCCCCCCATTGGTACAGATGATCCGACAAGCATTCGATGAATCTCGAAAGTAGTTCTTGGAACTAACGCCTCATTCATACGAAAACTCGGGAGAAAATGTTATTTTGTCAAATACGGTACTACTCCATGACGGCATGTGCAACAACATCAATGAGAGTTACAGAACAATCCAATGAATACCTCATTTGAGCGTAGGTCTCGCACTGAACAGTCTGTATATAAACACACTGTGTATTATCATAACTCTGAGATAACCTCCTTATGTTTCTTCTACAACAGCCTCCACGTCTAACAAGCACAACTCGTTAAAATTTCACGGTTACAGCAAAACCTCCTCCAAAATAGCAGTTTTCACTTACCTTGAGCTGTCAATACTTCGGGAATAACTACTGAAAGTTTTGTACTATATAAAAAATGTAAAAATTCTATCCGTTTGGGAGTATTGGAACTTTGTTTTTACGGGTGCGTGTTTGATTAAATACCCTTTGGAGATTAACAGGGTCTGCGTCGGTTGTGGGGACAGGTTGTGGGTATAGACCATGGATAAAAATAGTCAAAGACACAGCGGATTCATCTGGTCAATAGCAGAAATCCTACGTGGCGACTACAAACAATCTGAGTACGGAAAGGTCATTCTACCCTTCGTATTACTACGGCGACTCGATTGCCTTCTCACGGATTCAAAGGAGAACGTGCTAGACGCTGCTAAAGATCTTCCTGAAACCATGGACGAGGAACCGCGCAATATCGTTCTCTTCCAAGCTTCAGGCTACAGGGTCTACAACCTGTCTCAATTCACGTTTGAGAAGATCCTGGGGCAAGAACCTGAACAATTGCACCAAAACCTCATCGACTACATCAGCAAATTCTCTGAAAACGTGCGCGACATTCTTCTAGATAAATTTTTGTTTGCAGAGCAGCTGAAGCGGCTGAACGACTGTCGCATCTTGTGGAATGTATTTGAGCGATTCTGCACAGTGGATTTGCATCCTGATAGAGTATCGAATCACGACATGGGCTACATCTTTGAGGAACTAATAAGGAGATTCTCTGAAATTTCAAACGAAACAGCAGGCGAGCATTTCACGCCTCGTGAAGTGATTAGACTAATCGTGGAAATGCTTCTCGTAAACGACAAGGACAAAGTCTCACGACCGGGAACCATCCGACAGGTCTACGACCCTGCATGCGGTACTGGTGGAATGCTGACTCAGACTGAACAGGTCTTGACGGAATACAACGAAGGCATCAGGGTTGAGCTCTACGGTCAGGAACTGAATCCAGAATCCTTTGGAATCTGCAAATCGGACATGCTTGTCAAAGGACACGACCCCGAACAGATTGCGTTCGGGAACACACTTACGGACGATGCCCACCGAGATCGGAGCTTCCACTATATTCTATCCAATCCTCCTTATGGTGTCGAATGGAAAAAGTATAGGGAACCAATTGAATCCGAAGCTGACAACCTGGGATTTGAAGGTCGATTCGGAGCTGGTACTCCAAGAATTTCCGACGGTCAACTTCTGTTTCTACAGCACATGATCTCCAAAATGCGAGACGAAGAAGATGGGTCTCGAATCGGCATTGTCATGAACGGGTCCCCCTTGTTTTCAGGCGGAGCAAGCTCCGGCGAGAGCGAAATCCGACGTTGGATGCTGGAACATGATTGGGTGGAGTGCATTGTGGCACTACCTACAGACCTCTTCTACAACACCGGCATCCAAACCTATGTTTGGCTTCTTACCAACCGAAAACAGCAGGAACGACTCGGCAAGGTGCAACTCATAGACGCGTCGGGCGAACGGTTCTGGAAATCCATGCGCAAGTCATTAGGAAACAAGCGACGGGAGATTCCCGATAAAGCTCGTGCAGAAATCGTAACAATCTATTCGGATTTTATCAATGGCAATGGTGGTAAAAGCGAAATTTCTCGTGTTTTCGACTCTACAGACTTTGGCTATCGAGAAATACGCGTAGAGCGCCCGTTGCGACTCAATTTTCAGGTCGCAGATGAACGCTTAGGTAGATTGGAATATCAGAAGACATACGCGAGACTTGATGACCCCACAAAGAAGACGATTGGATTGGCACTGGCCTCAATCAACGATGACGTCTATGTCGAACGCGAATCGTTCGAATCCATCTTGAACACGGCACTAGAGAAAGTACACCTGAAACTCAGAGCGCCGGTATGGAAAGCGTTACTTACCTCACTGTCTGAACGCGATGAAAGCGCTGGCGTTTGTCGAGACAAGAATGGGAACATTGAACCCGACCCAGAACTACGAGACCATGAACTTGTGCCTCTGCTGGAAGATTGGCTAACATACTTTAAACGAGAGGTGAAACCATTCGTACAGGACGCATGGGTTGACGAACAATACACGGATCAGAAGGATGGGAACGTGGGACGTGTGGGTTATGAAATCAACTTTAACCGTTACTTTTATAAGTACATTCCCCCAAGACCACTTGAAGAAATCAACGCCGAGTTAGTAACACTGGAAGCGGAAATTGGAAAACTACTCAAAGCCACAATATCATGAGTTCCAACTCGACTACGCAAAGATTAAAGCATCTTGTAACTAATGTCGTGGAACAAATTACGGGAGGAAGCGACCGTAGTGACTATGTTGGGTTAGAGGCTATAGAGTCTTGGAGTGGAAGAATTCGGGCTACCCAAACGGGTGGGAAATCAGGCAACAAATTCAAACCAGGAGACGTTTTATTTGGAAAACTTAGACCATACTTAGCCAAAGTTGCCGCTCCGAAGTTCTCGGGATACTGCTCAACTGACGCCTTAGTATTACGACCTAGTACACGAATCACTACTTCCTTCCTTTTGTATTTACTGATTCAACCCCAAACTATCTCTCGTGTGAGCGCGGCAACTTATGGAGTAAAGATGCCTCGAGTCTCTTGGGGTTACATCCAAAGTTTAGAATTTTCTATTCCATGCGTAATCCAACAGAAATTAATCACTACATTTCTCGATCACGAAACCTCCCGAATTGACCAATTAGTCGAGAAAAAGCAGAGGCTTATCGAATTGCTCGATGAGAAACGACATGCCCTGATTACCGCCGCAGTAACTGGTCAGATTGGACTGACTGGCAACAGTCTTGCTGTTCATGCAGATTGTGAAACTAAGAAACCAATCAAGCATCTGTTTTCTGTTTCTCGCTTGATGGTAAATCCACAGTCCTTCGGTGAGGCTTTGGTCTTCCACTATAGTTTGCCTGAGTGGCACGAGACAGGGAATGGGAGATTGCAGTCCGTGAAAGAAATTCAAAGTGGAAAAATCTTCATTGAAGGTGGAGAGGTATTGGTCTCGAAACTCAATCCGGAAAAAGGGGTCGTCATTCACAGTAAAAAACACGATGTGCCAATACTCTGCTCGTCAGAATTTATTGTTCTAAAGGCAATTGAAGGTTCTATGCATTCTCGTTTCAGTTATTATCTGATGTCTTCATCTCCAATTCGTGCTTTACTCGAAGCATCAGTGGAGTCGGTGACCAACAGCCACAAGCGAGCTCGTGTCGATCAATTTCTGAAGCATCGGGTGGATGTCTTAGATTTTGAAGACCAAAAGTATATCGCTGACTTTCTTGATGTTAGAACTTCACAAATCGACATTCTCACACAGAAAAGCCGATCTTCGATAAAACTGCTTCGTGAATTTCGCTCATCCCTCATCGCAGCGGCTGTAACCGGTCAAATTGATGTCAATAAATGGTCAAATACAGGTGAAACCGACCGTCGATTAGACCACATTGAAGAGAACAGCGAATTATGACTGAGGTAGCGCTTCAACATATTCATCAAGAATGGGTGCTGCAAGAGCAGCTAATCAATTCACTGGTGTCTCAGCAAGGTTTTGAACGACGTGCAGGGTCCGAAGTGAGCCTTGCCTTTAATGGCATAGTTCACTATGATCGTAGGTTCGCAGTAGACAGAGAACTTCTCATGAGGTTTGTGAGTACTACACAACCTAGCTCGTGGGAAAAACTCAGTCAACACTATCGATCAGCTGCTGAAAAGACACTTCTTGAACAATTGGACCGGGCGTTGAAATCTCAAGGTTTATTGAATGTGCTCCGAAAGGGCATCAAGATCGTTCCCAACATCTTGATTACCTTATGTTACTTCCGACCTGCAAGCGGGTTGGAACCAAAACGAATGGCTGAGTACAAGAGCAACATTCTCTCGGTTATGGACGAGGTCAAATATAGCGAGAAGAGTGAAAACCGAATCGACATAGTTCTGTTCATCAATGGGCTGCCCATTGTCACCATTGAAGCAAAAAACCTACCCACAGGTACATCGTTCAGGGAAGCAGAACATCAGTATCGACATGATCGTCCGCCAGTTCGCGAACCACTCTTGACCTTCAAGCGAGGAGCGTTGGTTCACTTCGCGCTAGACGAGGACAATGTCTCAATGACAACCCGCTTGCAGAATAGCAAGACTCGTTTTCTCCCGTTCAATCGAGGACGCGACAAGGGCGCTGGAAACCCCGACGTTGAAGGCGATCATCGCATTGCATATCTCTACAAGTCTGGCGAGTGGGGCGACGCGGTCTTTTCACGTCAGGTATTACTCGACATCGTCGGCCGGTTTGCACATTTGTCAACCAACGAACAAGGAAGATCCTTAATCTTCCCTCGTTACCACCAGCTAGATAGTGTACGCAAGATGCTTGATCATGCGAAACATCATGGAGCGGGCAACAATTACTTGATCCAGCACTCGGCGGGTTCGGGTAAGTCCAACACCATAGGGTGGTTGGCGCATCAGGCGATCAACCTGCACGACGAAGAAGATGAGCCCATTTTCAATACGGCAATCATCATCACCAATCGCGTGGTGCTGGACCGACAACTACAAAGGACGGTTTCACAGTTTGAGCAAACACACGGTGTCGTCAAGAAAATAGACGGGACATCGAGGCAACTCAAAAACGCGCTTCTTGAAAATGCTAGGCTCATCGTAACTACCATCCAGAAATTTTCTACCGAACATGTCCTTGAACTCTCGGGGCAAGCGAACAAGAAATTCGCGGTGATCGTGGACGAGGCACACTCGGGGCAGTCTGGGGCGAGCGCTCAGTCTTTGAATGAAGCATTGACCCGAGGAGCTACTTCAAGTGAGGACATCGAAGAATTAATCGCACATGTCCAAAAGACTCGCGGTCCTCAACCAAACATCAGTTTCTTCGCGTTTACGGCGACACCTCGAAATGTAACTCTTGAGCGCTTCGGCGTAAAGGAGGCGGATGGTATTCCTCATGCTTTCCACCTCTACTCCATGCGTCAAGCAATTGAGGAGAAGTTCATTCTCGACGTGTTGAAGCACTGCATGACCTATCGAACTTACTACCAACTCAGGAAGGCGGTAGAGAACGATCCAAAACTGCGGCCACGTGTGGGCTACAAAAAAGTGGCAAACTACGCGACACTCCACAAGGAGACGATAGTCCGGAAAGTTGAACCCATTGTAGATCACTTTCGCACTCATGTAATGCACGAAATGAACGGCCATGCCAAGGCGATGATCGTGACACAGAGCAGAGAGCACGCTTATCGCTATTACCTGGGGTTAAAGAAGTATTTGAAAGACAATGGTTTCAGTGATCTTAAAGCATTGGTGGCTTTTTCGGGTGAATTGCATGTTGACGGCCAGTCAACTAACGAACATGAACTGAATGGATTCTCTGAGACTGAACTACCGAATCGGTTTGATGGAGTCAAACCAAACGGTGAACCATTTGATGAAAACTACCAGTTTCTCGTCGTGGCCGAGAAATATCAGACTGGTTTCGATCAGCCAAAGCTGTGCGCGATGTACGTGGACAAGGAACTCAGCGGACTTCAAGCTGTCCAGACACTCTCGCGCCTGAACAGAACACACAGAGGCAAGGAAAACACGTATATCTTGGACTTCAAAAATAAGATTCAAGACATTAGGGAATCATTCAAGCCATACTACGATTCTACCGAATTGTCGGACATTTCCGACCCCAACCAAATCTATACCCTGGAATCAAGTCTGTCTAACTTTGGCTACCTGAATGACAAAGAGATTGACGAATATGCTGAAATCTACTTCCGAGGGCCCCTTAGCGTTCAGGACCGTCCGCGCCTCACCGAGAAAGTACGTCCTGCTCTTCAGCGATTCAGTAGCGACGAAGACGAGGATGATCAAGAGAAATTCAGGCAGACATTGAAAAGTTTCATTCGTTTCTATTCATTCATTTCACAAGTGATCAACCTTGAAGACACGAGTTTGGAAAAGTTGTATGTATATGGCGAGTTTTTACTGCGTATGCTTCCCAGCAGGGAAATACCACCAGAGATTGAAATTACCGACGACATGTTAAATCTTCAAGCAACAAGGGTTGAGAAGAAAGGCGAAGAGCAAGCAACGATAAATCCCGGAGAAACAAAAAAAATACAACCAATTCAAGAATTTGCCGGCAAACCCCACACAGAAGAAGAGAAGAAAGAGCTTTCTGAGATCGTTAGGGATTTCAACCAGCGTCACGGAACGGAATTCACGGAAAGGGACATGATCCGTTTTGAGCAAGTTAATACCGAGATTCTTAGCGACGACGACCTTAGAAATCAGATGCAGAACAATCCACCGGATGTTGTGTACGATGCCTTCAGTCAAGCATTCCTAAGCACGTTAATAGCAACTTTGCGCAAGCAACAGGAACTCAAAGACATTATCCTTTCTGACAAACACATCCGAAATAGAGCGATAAATTTTTGCTTCAAACGAGCACTTAAGCACGTTAATTCCCCCAGTAACAACATTCATACCTCGCAGCCTAGTACCGACGGTTGCTAACCTGTAGAGACACATCCTAGGGTATAAGGTCATCGAAATCGCCCAGAACTACTGCGACATTGTTGTGCCAATCACGTACAAGAACCCTTCCACTCCTTAGAGGACAAGGTCGTAGAAAATTACATCATTCAGGAGTAGAAAGAATTGAGCGAGTTGAAGGTTGATTGGTGAAGGAGGAATTCATACGCTACATTCACGGCCAGCTTTGAGTTGTTTGAACGCCTAGGCTACTTACGGTAATCAGTTTCGTCCGATGCCTACTCCAACTAACGGAACACGAACTCTTGGGGATGAAGTAATCATCAAGATCTTTGAGGCTGTGCTTTGGTAAAATTCCGGGCAGCAGAGCGAAATACTCGGGCTTCTTCTAGTCTAGCATAGTGTCGTAATTTCCGCAACGATTTGCACTTGTAACACTAAATGCGGCAATTGTAGAGTGGATGGTGGTTTGGGTCAACACTTACAACATTGAGGGTGAGATGACACCACGGAAACAAGCCTTGTTAACTACGTGCATCGACCTGATTGACGCCAAGAATTTAGAGTTAAGCAAAAAGTATCCGGTGTCAGTCCAGACAAGATTGAGCATGAGTCTTTTAAAGACCATAGTGAGTAGGGTTGAAAATTTAACCGAATATCAGCAACGGTAAAGAGCAACTCCCCAAGGGGCTCGATTCTGATCCCCGAAAACATAATCTGATGCAAAATGCCGAATTCCTTGATTTCCAATATTTCGATGCTTGCACATAGAATCGTGAACTCGTTTAAATCTACCACCAATGGTTTCTATATCGGTTTGTTTGTCGCCACGACTTGTGGGTCTTTTATCTGTGTAATACAAGACATAGCCTTTCGCGCAACGAACTGAAGCAGTCGGTAGAAATTTCCGTAATTTCTTCACATCTTGTAAAACCGATTTCGTTCGCCAAGCTTTTTTCACTTCAATTACCGCTTTGACACTGCTGGAATCTTTTTTCCAAACGACTACGTCAAATCTTTGATCAAGACGTTTAGAGCCAGGTGGCCTCCCCCACGGTGAAACTTCTTCATAAACCTTTCTCCCAGAAGGGTCAATATTTACCGAAAGTTTACTTTTTTTAAACAGCTCAAAAGCAATAAAGTTTTGTAGAAAAGACTCATGCGAATACGAAAGATACCAGCCATCGGTCATTTTCATGTGAAATTCTTGTGCACGACACGCTGAATCCAGAATCGCCACTTCAGGTTGCACCATTTGATATCTCCCTGAATTTCGTAGTAATTACCTTGCAAAACGATCATGAGCTACTGTACAAGCCATGGAAAAATTCTAAGTACACAGCGAGCTTTAAGTTTCCTAGATTGACAATCTCGTGTAATTCGTTTAAGTGATTGTTAGCAGTCTCGATCAGTCCGTAGCTCTATTTGAAAATCTCTACGTTAAGAAATCGTAGTCAGTTTGCGACTAGGGTAATTCGAGTAGATGCTACTCCCGACAATTCCCTTCCAGACTCTTACCGATTGCTCAAGCGAAGCTTTAACGCGTTATTACACAAACTCGTCAACACTTCAGGACCCCGTTCGCGGGTAACGATTGAACGCAGAACTGCCGAATTACTTTAGGTCATGATGTCACTCAAGAAATTATTCAAATGAACATTCATTGCCAAATCCGCTGACAAGCTTGCCCAATAGTATTCATCTTATCGGGACATTCGGTGAGTCGTAGATCAACTAACCGAGCCACAATCACACTTACTCTAACAATTCATACAATGGAATTCTCTACAAAACGATAGTACAGATTGACGTAACCTTCTGAGTCACTACAAGTACGATATCCACAAGGAATAGTAGCAAACTGCCCAGTTGGCGAAAGCAAAATAGACTTCGGAATCCGAGAGGTGTTCTTCTCAGCAGCATATTCAATAAACTCTTTCAATCGTGGGATATCTAGGATGTCACATACTCACCCATACTGCACGCCTCCTCCATCCATACGCGACGAAACATGCTATAACCGTTGTCGATGCTGTAACCGGCTAGGAACTCAACAGCTAACCACTGCTCGTATGGCGGATGGACCTAATGACAAGCCTTGAACGTTGCATTAGAGCTTGAGGATGCCGGTTCCTCAAGAGGATTTCTATTTGAAGATTCACGAAATAGGAGGCAGATTGTCCATGTAGGAAGATATATGAAACCAACCCAGAACGTTGGACATTCCTCAAAACTAATCAGACTAGGCGAAAAACAGCTTTTTTGCCAGAAATTGAAAAAAATGGCCACTCTCATGAACTCAAACTAAAATTTACTGGTCGAAATCCATTCTAAACCCTCAGCGCGACCCTAGATTGACTTTAACTTTTCACAGGACATCGTAAATAGTTGTGTCACCACAGAGTTTCTAACCATTAAGGAGTCAACTTATCTTGTTAAACATGGACGAAAAATGTTAAGAACTGGCATCAAATGAGAAGCCCCTTTGAAAACGCGTCAGTAATTGATGTTTTTTGCGGGGCGGGTTGCCTCTCACACGGTTTTGTAGCCGAAGGTTTCTCTGTGGAATGTGGAATCGACGTTGACGAATTATGCAGGCATGCCTTTGAGTTCAACAACGACGCGGAATTCTTGTGCCGAGACGTACTCGACTTGAACTTTAGTGAGGTTGAGGCAAGGTTTATCCGCAATGTCCCCACGATTCTCGTTGGCTGCGCACCTTGTCAACCGTTCTCCCAATACAATGTCCATAACACAGACCCAAAGTGGGTGCTCGTAGAAAGATTCGCAAATCTTGTCGAAAACATCCAACCGGACGTGGTCTCAATGGAAAACGTGCCCCGGCTCGTCAGCTTCAAAAGAGGAAAAATCTTCCGATCTTTCTTGAGAACACTAAGGGCCGCTGGTTACCAAATTGTGTGGAGAATACTGAATGCCTACGATTACGGAGTTCCCCAGACACGACGGAGGTTGGTTCTTATCGGATCGAGGTTGGGGATGCCACATCTACCCAATCCGATTGATGAATCGGAAGTGGACAGATCAGTATTCAGCGCGATCGCACACCTCCCCGCGCTCCAAGCCGGGGAAACGGACGATAACGATCCACTGCATCGAGCCCGTAGCTTATCTCCTCTCAACCTTAGTCGAATTCGGGCTTCTAAGCCTGGTGGAAGTTGGCACGATTGGGATAAAGAACTGCTGCCAACATGTTATCAACGGAATTCTGGTCGGCGTTACACTGCGGTTTACGGTAGAATGGAATGGAACAAGCCTGCACCTACTTTGACGACACAATTTGTCAATTACGGAAGTGGACGGTACGGACATCCAACACAGGATCGTGCTATTTCGCTGCGCGAAGGAGCTATACTCCAAACGATTCCACTAACATATGAATTAGCAAAGGATGAAACAACTATCAACTTTAGTGCCATGACAAGACTCATTGGCAACGCCGTTCCAGTATCCCTTGCCAGAGCATTGGCGAGTGCAATCCGTGATCATCTTAAGGAATTAAGTTGAAGAAACCACTCGTACTCACCGTTGGGCTGAATGTCCTTGAGCACCTAGGTATGAATCTTTACAGCAGTGTTCCAGCTGTGCTTTCAGAAGTAGTCGCGAATGCATGGGACGCTGACGCTCAGAAGGTCTGTGTGGAGATCGATTTAAAAGAATCGATTATTTCTATTCGCGATGATGGGTGTGGAATGACCCGAGACGAGTTCATCGATCGGTTTCTTTTTGTTGGATACAAGAGACGTGAAGAAATTGGAGATCGCACACCCCACTTCAACCGTTTGCCGATGGGAAGGAAGGGAATCGGAAAGTTGTCTTCGTTCTCAATTGCCAATGTAGTTACGGTGTTTACGCTGAATGACGGGGAGCGTACGTCGGGTCGTATGGATGCGACAAAGATCCGTGCAAGATTGAAGAAAGACCCAAAAGAACAATCTGTAACGATAGACGAAGTAATGAACGAATGGCCTAAGAATCTGCAGAAAGGAACCTGTATAGTTCTATCTGAAATTGGGAAGAAACTCACTAGGGGAACGGAAAAGGCACTTCGCCAGAGGATCGCAAGACGGTTTTCCGTGATAGGACCAGCAAATAGTTTCAATGTGTCCGTTAATGGCACTGAGATTACTCCAAGCGATAGAGGTTTCTTGGACAGTGTTGAATATCTCTGGGTATATGGACAACACGAAGATATTGTGGACTCGTGCAGAGGTTTGAAGGAAAAGAGGGCTCCGGTAGATCGAACAGCGAACATCGCTTCAAATGGTACCGGTCCGCAAATCTCAGGGTGGATTGGTACAGTTAGCAATCCCAAGGCGCTCAAGGGTGAAGATAACGAAAACCTAAACAATCTTGCCGTGTTCATGCGTGGAAAATTGTGTCATGAAGATCTTATAAACGACTTAGGGATTAGCGAACTTTATGCCAACTATCTAGTAGGTGAGATTCATTGCGACGACCTAGACGCTGACGGTGCAGTTGACATGGCGACGAGCAATCGTCAATCCCTCAAACGAGACGATCCAAGATTTGAAGTCCTATTAGAGGTTTTGAGAAAAGAACTGCGCTACATCAGCAACACTTGGAGCGAGTGGAGAAGAGAGGATGGCAGCAAGGTTCTAGCAAAGGAAGTGCCAGCGGTACAAAAATGGCTTGAATTGCAGCAAGGTGATGTCAGGAAAAAGGCGACGCACTGGATAGGTCGGCTGAACAATATCCAGGTAGACAACAGCAAGGACCTATTGGAATTGATGAAAGCGTCAGTGTTGGCATTTGAGCACTACGCGAGAAGAAACGAAGTTGACCATCTAGATGGTCTTTCCGATGAAGATTTTGAGCCGATACTAAAAGCGTTCGACCGAATCGACAGCTTAGAACTCAGTTACTACGGACAGATTGTCAAGTTTCGAATTGGAGTAATTCGCAAGCTAGAAAAATTCGTCAACGACAACGAACGCGAAAACAGAATTCGAGACTATATTTATAAGCACCTATGGTTACTCGATCCAACTTGGGAACGAGTATCCGGAAGTGAGACGGTCGAGAGTAACGTTCGGAAGTTTTTGAATGAAAACACTGCTAACCTAACAGACAAAGAAAGAAGAGGAAGAATTGACATCGGCTACCGCAAGACTGCGGGAGCTCACGTAATCGTTGAGCTGAAACGTGCTGAAGTGCGTGTAAGTGTTGATGAGCTGGTTCAACAAGTTACTAAGTACCGTACTGGTGTACGAAAGATACTTCAACAATCGATGTATCCGGATTGGCCCTTGGAAATTGTTGTTCTCCTTGGTCGTCCGCCAAGAGAATTTGAGAACACCGTTGAATTACAGGATGCGCAAAACTTGTTAGCCGCACTAAACGTAAAGATCGTCTACTACAATCAATTGTTGTCTTCGGCCCTCAATTCCTATCAAGAATACCTGGAACAACACGCTAAGTATGACCCACTCTATAGGATATTTGAGGAAATAGACGATTTTGCCACATTGTCAGAATGAGTTGCTCTGCTATAGTTCAGGGATTGTAGTTTGACAAAGAGTGTAGGCAGATTGCTTCACCTATTGTTCAAAACTAACAAATTAGAACTCTTTTACGGTGGTTTGGGTCTTTATCAGACACCTTGATTTAACATGACAGAACTATTTTGTGGCAATTTCTTAACTTGACTCCTTTCGCGCGCGAAACTGGAACTCTACGTAATCTTCATTAGGATCGCTACCCTTGATTCCACTTTGACAAATAGTTTCAAGGACGTGTTGAGGCCAACAGATCCCTAGAGTAGCATCGTGTTCTTTGCCTGTGACTCTCCCGCTATAACAACCTATGAAATCTGTACCCTCTGAAGCAAATTTTACGAGCAATCTCGTCGGCGTACGGCAGTTGCACAAAGAAGATTTTGTGATGAAATTTCTACCACTTACAACATGCCAGTTAGTGATTAGAAATAACTTTCTTTTCGACTCATAGAAAAATGCAGTTGCTGTCGAAATTCTCCCAAGATCGTCATAAACATGGATTTCAATGGGAACCGGAGAATGAATGCTTCTAATACTTTTCGCCTTCACGGGAGTATCCCAAAGTAATTTGATTAGTTTAATCTGTATAAGATTAAGTGGGTGACTCTAGAAAAACGGCTAGCGTTAGGTGGGGGGGGGGGGGGGGGGGGGGGGGGGGGGGGGGGGGGGGGGGGGGGGGGG
>VXYV01000025.1:0-3787 GCA_009845835.1 Gammaproteobacteria bacterium
AACGCGAACTGATTCGGCAGAGAACACTTGATGGACTGGCGGCCGCCCGGGCCCGGGGTAAGCACTTAGGCCGGAAAGAAGCGTTAAACCAAGAACAAAAGGAAAGTTTGCGGCAATTGCGTGAAAACGGTCAATCATTTCGCCAGTTGGCCCAAACCTTCAACGTATCCAAAACCACGATCATCCGCTATCTACGTTTAGCGGAATCTAAGTCGTAGTTCTCTGAATCGCTGAGCCCGAAAAGAAAGTTGGCAAATCTTATCTTGAGACCCGCCGACCGATCAAATTTTGATCTTTTGGGTGCAGTCATCGCACTTCTGCTGTGCTGCAGGAAAATTTTACTACAACTCCAACAGATATTGCTATGCCATTTCGTTGTGTTTTATACTAATTCACCTACTCGTTATCTCATTTCTACCACTTAGGGGCTACCGAGAAACTACGTCACGAGATGACTGAAGTCGTTGTTTTTCCCGCGGTGATAGCGTCAGATTCGTCGCCGTTGTTGGAAGCGACGAAATTCAGCTAGGTTGGAATACGCGGCGGCGCGTTGTTCGGCGGTGCGTTCATAGCCGCGCCAATACGCGAGGAATTCCTTTTTCGAATGGAAAGGTCCCTTACCCCACGGAAATCATTGATCGTTCCAGTAATACTACCAATGTTGGTGGTATTAACGCTACATGCCCGACTGCGCACAACCGCTCTGCTTCCAAGATTCGCACGCGCATTCGAAATGTCAGTACCTTGTGATGAACCTGAGGAAACCTAATCTGTTTAGATGACGAAGCGAAACCGTCTAATCAATTAAGGTTTTTCACTATTCCTTTTGTCTAAAAGCGAGTCTAAATACTCAGCGTCATATTTATCAGAAAGATAGAACTTGTTCAATTTGGTGTAATGTGAGAGACGATTGACAGGAGTAAGAACTTCATTGTTGAATTCGATAGTCAAGGCTTCGTCGAGTTCGGTTCTAATTAACTTGAAAGCGCTAAGAGCATGTTCTAACCTATCCTTGTCTGCTTTCGGACCATATTCATGAGTGCTCATGTAACGATGATAAAGTGATGGGTTTACTTTCGACAGAAACGACAAAAACTCATCACGATGTTCTCGTGGCGGTGCAAAACTCCTGATTGCCCATTCATCTCCCGTACGAATAGCTATACCCATGAACGTGTCATGTAATTCCATCAACTTGAGCCAGTGGTTTGGTTTGATTCCAGTACTTGTGATTCCCAATTGAGGTAAATCTTCGACAGGTTCTTGATATAAATCATGTGGAAAAGATTCACACTGTCGCATTACCCAGAGGTTTTTAAGATTCATATCAGTTAATTGTTCGACAGTGACTCTAGAGTTTAATCCACCAGAAACCACGGTTTCGATCATTGCGGTGGAACCCGTACCTCGGATTGATTCCGTACGTCTCTTTTCGAGTAACTTCTGCTGATATCGAACAAATAGAGAATCACCAAGTCCATTACTTTTATAATGTGGTTCACCACCACTCAGTTTAAAAGTTCGGTTGTAAATCTCATACGGCATGTTTAATCTTTTGTAAAGTTTAAAATTGGTAACGCAAGTGTCTATCCAATATGCATACAAGACTAGGGTTTTAGCGTGGCAACGCTCATCGAGAGAGGTATCCAAACGCCATGGGCCATTTGTGAGTGTTGAACATTGCGGATCATGCAATACATTGTCGACTAATGGTTCCCGTTCAATCCGTTGAATGTCGAACACATCACGCATTTTTGGTCGATCTGGTACGAGGTCAATGTCTTCAAAAGTATACGGGAGGTGTATAGCTCGGAGATTCACGTCCAGTCGTGTTTTACCTGACGCTCTGAGGTAAGGAAGAACGTCTTTTGAATGATTAAAGTTAAACCCCCAAACGTCATATCGCAAAAAGATTGGGTCTAACTCTTCTAAACAATCGTCAGCAAGTCTAACCCAACCATTTTCATCCATATCGACACATTCATCCCACGTCCGTAACACATCGTAACCGTATGGTTCATCCAGAATTGGGGCTTCATTTCCGATACTACTAGTAGTAGAAGAAAGTACGAGTACACAGATGCTATAGAGACAAAATTGTTGATAAATTTTCACTTTTAGATAACTCAAGAAGGTAACAGTTATCCTGATCAACGGGGATTGTTGATCTCGTCATCCGTATTCGAGCCTGTGTCGGGAATTACTTCTAACTTATCGGCTTCACTCTCATTAGGATAAGCCGAATTTCTTAGTTCAAGCCAAGTTTCGTCGTCGTACAATTCGAGAGTACCACAGATATTAAAGTGTTCCTCGTGTTCTAAACCGAAAAAGAAGTTTAGAAAGTCGATAGTTTCCTCGGTTGGTTCTACAATGTATGTTTCTGTACTTCTTTCACTACTTTGACTGAATTGGTTCATAAGGCCTTGCACTTCCGTGCTGTAAAAGATCTCCGGCCCTACCGTTTTTGATTCAATCCCGAATCTATCTAGTACTTGTTGTGGTAGGAACGTCGTCGGAATGTCAGGGTATCCTTTTGCGCCCCATTGAGCTCGCAACAGTTCTAATTCTGCGTCGTAGGTCCAAGCGACTATTGAATCAGACTCGCTCTCTGTTGTTTCGTTTGCTAGTTCTTTTAACGTGGCTAGACTCGCGAATAGTATCGCACCAAAAACAATTAGTGCACCCGCTATACGAAATGATGTTGCCCTATTCAAAACTCACCTGGTTAGAAATCCAAAATTGAAAAACGGATCCACGATTTAACATGTTCAATCAATCCGGTTCGTATTCGACTAGATTTTTCCCAAACTGAATAAATCTGTTTAGTTCTTCGCCTTCTAACTTTCCATCAACATAGATTCGATATGACGTTTTTTGTTTGAAAGCATAGAGGTTGGTCGTCCAGGAATCATCTCTATACACAAATGGAATGACTAGGGCATCGTTGCCTGCGACTATCAAGTTGGATTCAAATGCACCATGACTCTCCACTTCCTTTTCGACAATCAGCAGACTACCACCAAAATTCGTATCGGAGTAAAAACGGCTGATCGAATCGCTTTGTTTAGTTACGTAATTGTTCGAATCTGCTTGCAAAAGGGTAGCGTCTACTGGACCGAGTCTCGCGGTTACCGCGATTCCTGCGGCGCTGTCTAAGGGGATGGGTTTGAGTGGGTTCATTCCTCTTAAGCGACTATTGAACTCATTTTCCTTTGTTAGTTTTTCGACTGTACTTTGAAATAAATAAGTGGGAGCTTTCCCGCGTCGATACTCAGCGTATCCTTCATCCCTGTTATAACGGTACCCACTTAGTTGGGCAATTATTTCTAATGCGTCCACGGGCAAAATTTCGACATCATCAGAGAAATTTGGATAACTTTCTGGTGGTTCTTCAACTATCCGCGCGCTGTGTTCAAATCCTAGCAGATACGATTCAATTTCTTCGAATTCAAACCCCATAGCTGTTTCATCTGCTTCCAAAATTTCCTTGTGAAAATTTTCTATCAAAAGGAGTGTATCTTCTGGAAGTTCTTCGGAACTTTCCAGCCCAAGATGTTCAGCATAGAGATTCTGCATTTCAACTAAACCATCGGGCCCGCGAGAAATGCCTAATGAATCACTTGTCACGAGCTCATGTTCGGTCAGTTGTATTTGCATTGATTCAGGATTCCAATCGCCGCTTTGGACAAGTTGGGTCATCATGTTCTGTACTTCATTACTATAAAAAACTTCCGGTCCCACAGTATCCGAATCGAGACCGTACTTTTCTACGACTTGTGGTGGTAAT
>VXYV01000025.1:3887-53718 GCA_009845835.1 Gammaproteobacteria bacterium
GTATCCGAATCGAGACCGTACTTTTCTACGACTTGTGGTGGTAATTTTGAAGTTGGTAAATCGGACTTACCTTGTTCCGTCCATTCGTGAAAGAGTTGAATGTTTTTAGCCGAGTATGTCCATTCGACTTCGGAGTCTGATTCGTCTTCGGTAGTTTCGGATTCTTCCTCTGCCCACCAAGTCAATGCTGCGTACAAAGTCAAGAAAATGCCGATCAGTAGTATTATCAAGTGTTTGATTGTTCTATTCATTGAGTCCGTCCTCGGTTCCAACGTCTTAAATTTTTTCGGTTCTTCCAATCTGTTTATTGTTGTCCAATTTGGTCACCTGTAACCAAAGGTAAGACGCTTTTTATCGCAGCCTGTTAGAAGATCGTGGTAACAGTTCATTTGTATTGAGAGTTTCAATGAAATCAACCCGGCAAACTCTGTTTTGCCGAGCTGAAAGCTACCAATTTGGACCAATTTATTAAACCATCCTTATCGCAAAATTCGTTCATAAACTCGCTACTGAATTTATTGACTACTGAACCAAATCTTTCTTGAAACACAACGTTTCGTTCCTCTGCTCGGTGAGCAAGTGGTTCAATTATTCTCTTGTAAAACTCAGTATCACCTGATATGAGTTCCCAGAACGCCTGCCCACAATACTTGTAGTAGTCACCCTTATCGGGATTCTTATCCTGACCGTAACAACATCCATTCACCGCAACAATCCTGGTTGTAGAATCTCCTTGTCGGATCAACCTCTTAGCGGTAATGAAGTTCTCTTTCATCTTTTTGATTTGAGAACTATTTCCCCAATTTGGTCCCGATTTGATAGAAACAATGTATCGAACATCGTCAATGGAAAACTCTAAGTCTATCCCAGTAGCTGCTGACTTAAACCCACCATGAGTACTGTTTGCTACAAAAATCGCAAGTCCCTCCAAGAAGTCTCCAAAAATAGTTTCTTCTTGAGAAATTAAATGAGCATTTAGAAGGCCACCAATAAGTTCCGTGACCACAGTGATATGTTTACATTTGAACAAGTAAGGATTCTTGCGTTTGAGCAGGGTTTTAAGTTTGAGCCTACCTAACGATTCGATTCGTTTAAGGTGAAACTTTCCGATATGATCACTTACATACGCTTGGATCTCTTCATCCGTTACGGATGCACTCTTCGTCTGTGTCAATGACGGTAATAAACTGTTCACGTAAATTCTCACAGTAAGGTTTAAATATTTCGATACCTAACGCATTGCGATTTAATCTAGAAGCGACGGACAGTGTTGTACCTGACCCAGCGAAAGGATCTAAAACTAAATCGTTTGGATCGGTAAATAAAACGATGAACCACTCAGGCAACCAGTTTGGGAATACCGCACTATGTTGACGATTACCGCATTCGGTGGCACCGTGCAACACATTTGTCGGGTATACCATGTCCCGATCTAACCAATTCTCCACTTTTTTTCCAAACCCACTACCAACTTTCGATGTGTCGCGTATCCGATCGGTCTCGTTGAGAGTTCTCATCCGAGTTTGGTACCAATCGCCTACGGGCACCATTACAGCTTCCTGGTTCATCTTAAAGTTTCGTTGCTTATTGAATTGAAACAAGTGTTCCCATGCATCGCGAAATCGATTAGGCCACTTGCCGGGATAGCAGTTTTTCTTGTGCCAGATGAACTCTTCCGTCCACAACCAACCCTGTTTCCGCATTGCTAAAACCAATTCAAGAACACAAGTGTGACGTTCACCATTAACTGCGGGTTCCTTAATGTTTAGGATGAATGTTCCAGTCGGTTTTAGGACACGCAGCAATTCTTTCGAAATCGGTAGAAACCAGGCCACATATTCTTCGGGTTTGATTCCACCATAAGAAGAAGTACGTCTGTTCGCGTAAGGGGGCGACGTCATTATCAAGTCAATAGAATCTGATTCAATCGACTTCAATTCTTCTCGACAATCGCCGAAAATCAAATCTACGTTTGACATTAGGACTTAATACCAGAGACTAATCGAGATTTCATGTACTAATCATATTTGTTGAGTTCACTTTTGTGCGCGCAAGAACAAAAAACCATAAACCAGAAAACATGCAACAAATAAAGTACTTCCCTGAACGAGCGCAAGTTCATTCCCATCGGCAAATACAACTTGATAAATTCGCGTCGTCAGCAACGCCGTTGCCGAAAATATTGCTGCGCGATGAATGATTGGTATTTTTACTAGCCGGAAACTAAGCAAAGTCAGTAATCCTACAACCACTAGATGTAGGACACTGCTAAACACAATAGTTGCTGTAAGATTTTCAGTGGATATCTGGAACAGTGGTGTCAGGTGAGTAAACCCAAGTGAGTAAAAAAACGGTGTAATAAGGCCACACAGGACAACGATTGCGGGGGCTTTGAGATCGTTTAATTTCACCGGTCTATCTATCTCAAAGACAATCCTGTTAACCAGCAAAATACATCGATTTAAACGATCGATTACGTTGTAGAACTTTGCGACTTATGTGCATTCTCAATAGACTTACGAGTGGCTCGTGTTGATTTGAACCACTGGTTAGATTCTCTCGTAAAGAGCAGAACAATACATCCTACACAAAGTATCTTTGTTAGTTTCTCATCCAAACTCATTGCTGCAAAAAACTCAAAGAAAGGTTCTCGGGCGTTGAACATTTCTCCGACAAACACCACTGTCATGAAAATCAACGCGTATCGAACCCAACCTTGTCCATAGTAAATGGCATAACTCACAGCAAGCCACACAACCATAAAAAACATTTGAGCGCCATTACTTTGGATTCCGCTAGGACTGAAAACCCACCAAATCAAGAGAATCAGCGCGTTTGCTGCCAAAATACTCGACGCAATTGACACCAATCGCGGTCGGGATTTCATGAGATTTTTCATTGTTTCTTCGAAGGAGTCAGAATCCATTGATTAACAAGTCTTGTTTATGATCTGAGTATCAAATTGTAAGAAGTACACGTTTTTGTATTGCGGAACAAAAAAATTATCCTTCGATTTCACTGTAATGCGTTAATCTACAGACAAGTTCCACTAGTTAAAATATACCGAGACAAACTCTCTGATGAAACGTCTACAATCCTCAACAACGCGCGTTTGGCAGAATCATAGACACCGTTAACACAGCAGTGAATCTTGACATCTTGCCGTTTGTTCTTTATGCGTCCGCGGTTTTTGTCATCCTGGGTATCACGTTAGTATTTTCTTGGTTTGTTGGCTCGAAATCTAGACATGGTCGCGCGCAAGACATTCCCTACGAATCCGGCATTGTACCGGTCGGAGAAGCCGAGAACATGCGTTTATCAGTGGAGTTTTTCCTGATCGCGATCTTTTTTGTGATTTTCGATTTGGAAACCATATTTATCGTCGCTTGGGCGGTCGCATTCAATGAAGTTGGTTGGCTTGGTTATATCGCCACGGCTGTATTCATTTTCATTCTGCTGGTCGCGCTCTTTTATGAATGGCGAACGGGCGCACTAGATTGGGGCGTGAAGTCGCGGCATACGGATCCACAAGCTTATGCAAAGCAGGAGTCTTCCTGAATGCGTTGGCGCTTGGTAAATGCCGAAGTCGACTCTTCTATGGAAGCAGCCGACGATGTTTATCGCGAAGAAGCTGGAAAGAGTTTTCTCACGGCTCGATTAGAAGATTTAGTTGCATGGGGACGGTCGAATTCCATTTGGCCTTTCAACTTCGGTTTATCCTGCTGTTACGTCGAAATGGCGACAAGTTTCACATCTCGGCACGATATCTCACGATTTGGCGCCGAAGTGATTCGCGCGACGCCGCGGCAAGCTGACCTGATTGTGGTATCTGGTACTGTTTTTCGAAAAATGGCACCTGTACTACAGCACCTTTATGAACAATTACTTGAACCTCGCTGGGTTGTATCAATGGGCTCCTGTGCGAATTCTGGGGGAATGTTCGACATCTATAGTGTTGTTCAAGGTGTGGATAAGTTTTTACCCGTTGACGTATATGTCCCCGGTTGTCCACCACGTCCAGAGGCGTTCATGCAGGGTTTAAATCTGCTACAAGAAGCTGTTAAGAACACACCTCGGCCACTTTCGTGGATGCTCACCGAGTCCGGTGAAATAACCAAGTACTCACCTAGTCAACGCGATCGACATAACGAGGACAGAATGCAAGTGACCACGCTTGCTGAGCCAACAACTGTCGGCACCGCGCCACTATCCAAGGACATATTAGGTAAGAAACGCGCCATTGACTAATACAGCCACAGCTAGCGTTGATGGTGGGCATGCATTTGATGTAAGTACAGCCCTGCGAAATCGCTTCGACCAGGAATACGTTTATCAAGAAACAGTCGACGGAATCCCAAACCTTTGGGTCGAACCCAAGCACTTGTGCGAAGTTCTTCGATTTCTCAAGAACGATATCGAAAATCCCTATGAACTATTATTCGACTTGTCTGCTATTGATGAACGGTTTCGTGAGCATCGTGCTGATCAACCTGATTCAGAGTTCACCGTTTTTTACCACTTAATCTCAGTTTCTGGCGATTGTGATCTGCGATTAAAAGTTGCGTTAAGTGATCAACACTTGCATGTACCGACCGTCGAACACATCTACCCCGTCGCGAACTGGTATGAACGCGAAGCCTACGATATGTTTGGGATTCAATTTGACGGACACCCCAACCTCCGGCGAATTTTGACTCCACCGTTGTGGGAAGGATACCCGCTACGGAAAGAGCATCCAGCCCGTGCCACCGAGATGGACCCATTCTCGATGTCGGACAAATTTCAAGATGCACAACAGGAAGCATTGAAGTTTGTTCCTGAAGAGTGGGGAATGAAACGGTCAGCGAAACACACTGACTTCATGTTTTTGAATCTCGGCCCAAACCATCCAAGCGTACACGGGGTTTTTCGAGTGGCTTTACAGCTTGACGGGGAAGTCATCGTTCAAGCGGTCCCCGATATTGGGTACCACCATCGTGGTCAAGAAAAGATGGCGGAGCGGCAGTCCTGGCATACGTACATTCCTTATACCGATCGCATTGACTATCTCGGGGGTGTAATGAACAACTTCCCCTACGTCCTCAACTTAGAAAAAATGACCGGTATAGACGTTCCACCTCGCGCACAAGTTATCCGAGTCATGTTGTCGGAAATGTTTCGGATTGCTAGCCACCTATTGTTCTATGGAACTTTCGCACAAGATGTGGGGCAGATGTCTCCTGTTTTCTATATGTTTGCCGATCGTGAACGACTGTTTTCGATTATCGAAGCAATCACAGGTGGCCGTATGCATCCTAGTTGGTTCAGAATCGGTGGGGTTTGTCAAGATTTACCGGATGGCTGGTACGAGATGGTAACTGACTATTGCGATTACATGCCCGCGCGTATGGATCATTACGACAAAATGGTCATGGAAAACAAAATCTTACAACGCCGAACCAAAGGAATAGGCGCTTATAGCACCGCGGAAGGTCTCGATTGGGGGATCACTGGTCCTTCCCTCCGCGCGACTGGACATACGTGGGACTTACGTAAACAACGCCCCTATAGTTCATACGAACAATTTGAGTTCGATATCCCAACTGCTGATAATGGCGATTGTTTTGATCGATGTCTTGTTCGTGTCGAAGAAATTAGACAGAGTTTACGAATTATTCGTCAGTGTGCCGAGAACATGCCTTCGGGTCCGTATAAAGCTGAACATCGTGCGACGACACCACCGAGCAAAGAACGTACGATGGAACACATCGAAACGTTGATTCATCACTTTTTGAATGTGAGTTGGGGGCCTGTGGTACCGCCGTGTGAATCAGCGACTCTGGTCGAAGCAACTAAAGGATGGATGAGTTTTTATTCTATTTCCGACGGGGGCACGATGGCCTATCGTTCACGAGTTCGCACCCCTTCATTTCCAGCATTACAACAGATACCGTTCATTAGTAACGGGTTCATGGTTGCCGATTTGATCGCCATTATAGCGAGTATTGATTTTGTCATGGCGGACGTTGATCGATGACTGAGGAGCTATTAGTTGCAAACTTGAGCGACGAAGAAATCGCTGAGATCGAATCGGAAATTTCACATTTACCGGATCGAGAATCAGCGGCGATTGATGCTCTCATGATTGTGCAACGACATCGAGGTTGGATCTCTGATGAGAGTCTACAGGCCATCGCGCGGCTGCTCGATATGTCTGCCGCAAAACTAGATGGAATTGCGACGTTCTATAACTTGATCTTTCGCCGCCCAGTCGGTCGTAATGTAGTAATGATTTGCGATAGTGTTTCGTGTTACATTATGAAAGCTGAATCGTTAATTGAGAAAGTACAGGAAAAGCTCGGTATTCAGATGGGTGAGACCACCGAAGATGATCGCTTTACGTTGTTACCCATCGTTTGTTTAGGAGCGTGTGATCGAGCACCAACAATGCAAATTAACGAAGAGTTGATCGGCCCGATTGAACCAGACCAATTAGACGAAATATTCGCTAGGTTCACGTAATGTCCCTACAAGATAAACAACCAATGGTCGGACTGGTCGATGAACAAGCCGGGCCGCTTTCGATATCTGAATATGAACGACATGGGGGTTACACCGCTGCGCTCCAGGCATTATCTCAGAAGACTCCAATAGAAGTCATCGAATTAGTCAAAGAAGCAGGTTTGCGCGGAAGAGGTGGTGCCGGTTTCCCAACTGGGTTGAAGTGGAGTTTTGCACAAGGTGAACCCGCAACACCAGGTTACAAGTACATGGTATGCAATGGCGACGAGATGGAGCCGGGTACTTTTAAAGACCGTTATCTGATTGAATTCAATCCCCATTTGCTCATTGAGGGAATGATCCTTGGTTCATTTGCGATTCAAGCTGAGAAAGCCTACGTATTTTTACGAGGCGAGTACTTTGATGCTTATAGCGCGTTAGATGAAGCAATTAAGGAAGCCAAGGCCAAGAATTACCTCGGTAAAGGGATTTTCGGTACTGATGTAAATCTTGATTTGCGTATTCACTCATCTGGTGGTCGATATATTTGCGGAGAAGAAACAGCGTTATTGAATGCTCTCGAAGGGAAACGCGCGCAGCCGCGCTCAAAACCACCATTCCCACCAGCGAGTGGGGCGTGGGGGAGACCAACCATCGTGAATAACGTCGAAACGTTCTGCAATGTACCGGGGATTTTGCGGAATGGTGCTCAATGGTATAAAGATTTAGGCCTTACCGAAGATGCAGGGACCAAGTTATACGGAATTTCCGGTCGTGTGAATAAACCCGGTCTTTGGGAGTTGCCCATGGGAACACCTATAAGGGAAATTGTTGATGAACATGCAGGTGGCATGCAGAATGGTTTTAAACTCCGTGGGATTCTTCCAGGTGGTGCTTCGACTGACTTCTTGGTCGAAGAACATTTCGATCTTCCCATGGATTATGCAACCATTCAAAATGCCGGTAGTCGGATGGGAACCGGGACCATGATTTTGATGGATGATTCCATTTGTCCCGTTGATCTTTCGCGGAATTTACAGCACTTCTTTGCTCAAGAATCGTGTGGTTTTTGTACTCCATGCAGAGAAGGTTTACCCTGGGTCGAACAACTGTTAGCGAAAATTGAAAATGGCGAAGGAGAAGAAGGGGATTTAGAACTGTTGGATCAAAATGCGCTATATATCGGCGCGCCAGGGAACACCTTTTGTTTACATGCAACAGGGGCGATCGAACCATTGCAATCGGCGTTGAAATATTTCCGGGAAGATTTTGAATATCACATCAAAAACAAGACTTGTCCGTACAAGAAAAAACAAGTGAACCATTGAGACTGAACTGACATGGCTAAATTATTTATCGATGGTGTAGCGCACGAAGTGAATGAGGGCGAGAATTTACTTCACTCAGTACTTTCTCAACAACTCGACTTGCCGTACTTCTGTTGGCATCCCTCGCTTGGGTCCATCGGCGCGTGTCGCCAATGTGCGGTCATTAGTTATGCGAACGAAGAGGATACGAGAGGTCGTCTCATGATGGCTTGTATGACGTCCGTGACCGACGGCATGCGAATTTCACTTAAGGCACCATTAGCCGAAAACTTTCGGACGACTGTCATTGAATGGTTAATGGAAAACCACCCACACGATTGTCCGGTCTGTGAAGAAGGTGGTGAATGCCACCTACAAGATATGACCGTTATGACCGGGCATTCTTTCCGTCGATACCAAGGTCCGAAACGTACTTGGCAAAACCAAGATCTTGGTCCATTCATTGGACATGAAATGAATCGCTGTATTACTTGCTATCGTTGTGTACGTTTTTACGACGACTATGCTGGAGGAACGGATCTAGCGGCACTTGGTTCCCGTGATCGCATGTTCTTCGGACGTTTTGAAGATGGGACACTTGAGAGTGAGTTTGCTGGAAATTTAGTGGAAGTTTGTCCGACTGGTGTTTTTACCGATAAACCTTTTGCACAGTCATACACTCGTAAATGGGATCTGCAGACTGCGCCTTCGGTGTGTACACATTGCAGTGTCGGTTGCAATGTGTTCCCGGCAGAACGGTACGGTGAATTTAGGCGAATTACTAATCGTTATCACGTGGAAATCAATGGTTATTTCCTGTGCGATCGCGGGCGTTTTGGGACTCACTTTGTGAATCACGTCAAGCGCATAAAACACGCTGGTATTAAAGAATCTGACAATATCTTTGAATTCGGCGATCCCGATCGAGCCATAGAACAAGCGGCTTCGCTTGTCGACGATCACACTATTGGGATCGGCTCGCCACGTGCAAGTTTTGAGAATAACTTTGCGCTCCGAGAACTGGTTGGAAAAGAGAACTTTTGTATTGGCGTGAATGATCAGGAACTCGAGATTTTGAATGCGATTATCAAAGTTCTCCAGAGTGACGAGATTCACACGCCGACGCTGCAAGAAGTTGAGCAAGCCGATGCAATTTTTATTGTTGGTGAGGATATTTCGAACACAGCAGCGAGAACTGCGTTGTCGGTCCGTCAAGCTACTCGACTAGTTTCACTGGAATTAGCGAAAAATGCGGCAATCCCCACGTGGCAAGATGCGGGTGTTCGGGATCATGCACAACACGAACGAAATCCCCTATTTATTGCGACACCAGCGGCGACCCGGTTAGACGATATTGCCAAGGACACGTTCAGCGGAAGTGTCAATGATATTCTTGATGTTGTTTATACCGTTTCCGATCATATAACTGATGAAACTACGGACGAACAGCAATTTGCACACCAAGTTGCGCAAGCACTCTGTAATGCAAAACGACCATTAGTGATAACCGGTAGCGGGTTAGCAAGTGTAGACTTGATTCATGCTGCAACTCATCTGTGTGCGAAATTAAACGATACAGGTGTAAAGATTTCGTTACTTGTGGTCCCACCAGAAGTTAACAGCATTGGAGTCGCGTTACTCGGTGGGGACGTGAGCCTGAGTTCTGCCTTGACAAGGATTACCGCTGGATCGTCTGCTATTGTGATGGAAAATGATTTGTATCAACGCGAATCCAAAGCTACTTTAGATAAGGCATTAGAGAGCTCGAAACTTGTCGTTCTTGATCATCTAGAACATTCAACCGTCGAACATGCTACAGTTGTCTTTCCTGCAACGACCATTGTTGAACAATCGGGGACCATGGTCAATTATGAATCCCGCGCGCAACGGTCTTTCCAGGTATTCGAGGCAAAGTCTGAGATTCAGCCAGCGTGGAAATGGCTCAACGAGATTGCTACGAAACTGGCGAAACCACTAGGTTGGAATACCTATGAAGAATTACTTGATCGATGTGCTGAAAGCACCTATGCGGAATTGCTAGAAGTGGCTCCTTCGGCCGATTACCGAATCAGAGGCGCCTTACGAGTACCTCGTCAAACTCATCGATACAGTGGCCGAACCGCAATGCATGCGGATGTGAATATTCACGAACCAAAAACCAAGGTAGATCCTGATACACCACTCTCTTATTCAATGGAAGGTTTGAATCCAGGAACCCAAAATGGTGCAACGATTCCCTACACTTGGTCGCCAGGTTGGAATTCCAACCAGTCAGTGTTTAAATTTCAGCAAGAAGTTGGTGGCAAACTAGTCAGTGGTGATCCTGGTTTGCGACTCATCACACCCAATGGAATGAAGCTACCACGTGAAAGCAAGAACGCATTGAGCAATGACCGGAATGACAACACTTTAGAAGTGATACCCATACATCAGGTGTTCGGGTCGGGAGAACTGTCGAATTATTCCTGGCCGATACAAGCAAGATCACCTACACCATGTGTATTGTTTAATCAAGCCGATGCCGAAAAACTCAGATTAGCAGTCGGTTCCGGCGCAAAGGTTGCCGGGTTAACGGAAAGTCTTGAAGTAAAAGTTGATACTCGTATACCCGCAGGATTGATAGGGGTTCCGGCTAATTTGTTCCGTGAAATGGGTTCTACTTTAGGCTTCGATCAAATTGACCACGATCCAGACTTTGTGGCAAAATCAAAAACCTCCGAAAACCTGATAGCAAAGGGTTAGTCTTGTTCGAGAGCATTAATTGGTCATACATCCTAATTCTCCCAGTCATAATGGGAGCGTTGGGAGGAGCACTCGTACTCGTTTGGTGGGAACGTCGCGCGCTCGGATTTTTCCAAGATCGATTGGGCCCTAACCGGGTAGGTTGGTTCGGAATTTTGCAATCCGTCGCTGACGCGATCAAGTTGATTACCAAAGATGACTGGGTACCACCATTCGGTGATCGTGTTTTATTTGTGCTCTCTCCTATCTTTGTCGCGGGAGCGATGCTCATGGCTTTTGTGGTATTACCGTTAGGACCAGGCCTTATCATTGCTGACTCGAATATCGCCATACTGTGGGTGCTCGCGATGTCCTCACTCGCGGTTTATGGAGTACTACTAGCAGGTCTCGCTAGTAACAACAAGTACTCTCTTTTGGGTGGTCTGCGATCTGCGGCACAGATGGTTACCTATGAAGTCTTTATCGGCCTCTCACTTCTCGGAGTAGTCATACTCACCGGCTCGTTCAGTCTGAAAGATGTTGTCGATGCGCAAAAAGACCTTTGGTTTTGCGTCCCTCAATGCGTAGGACTCGTGATATTTGTAATTGCCGGACTAGCTGAATCTCATCGCTTACCATTTGATTTACCAGAAGCTGAGCATGAGTTAACCGCCGGGTTTCATACGGAGTATTCCGGTATGAAGTTTGCACTAATTATGGCCGCCGAATATCTTTCGTTGATCTTGATTTCAGCGTTAATCGTTATTCTGTTTTTCGGTGGTTGGCACGGGTTCGGATTCTTGCCTGGAGTCGTATGGTTTGGATTGAAATTTTTGCTCGTAATAAATTTCTTTATTTTGTTGCGTGCGGCTATTCCGCGTCCTCGCTACGACCAATTGATGTCATTAGGATGGAAAATCTTGCTTCCCCTCTCGTTACTCAATCTCTTGATTACCGGTGCGCTAGTATTGTGGATGCAATAGAGGTGTTTTATGTTTAGTCAATTACGAACGTTGTGGACCGTCTTTATCCACCTTTTTCAACGCAATGAAACGGTCAAGTATCCAGAAGAGATGCCATACCAAGCTCCTCGGTACCGCGGTCGAATCATTTTGACTAGAGATCCCGATGGTGAAGAACGCTGTGTTGCTTGCAATCTTTGTGCAGTTGCTTGTCCGGTTGACTGCATAGCATTGCAAAAAACTGAAAAAGAAGAAGACGGGCGTTGGTATCCCGAGTTTTTCCGAATAAATTTTTCTCGGTGCATTATGTGCGGTATGTGTGAAGAAGCTTGTCCTACCTATGCCATACAACTCACTCCTGATTTTGAACTTTGTGAGTACGACCGTAACAACATGGTCTACGAAAAGAAACATTTATTGATTGATGGGACCGGAAAGTACCCGGACTATAGTTTTTGGCAAGTCGCGGGTAAGACTATCGAGGGGAAAGAGAAAGGCCAAGCCAAAAATGAACTACCTCCGGTTGATGTAAAGAGTCTGCTTCCGTGATTTTTACGGGTAATTACCTATAGTGAGCTTCTTTTTGTTCTATATCGCGGCAGCTATTGCCGTTTCTAGTTCGATTCTGGCCGTAACGCGCAAAAATGCTTCACATGCTTTGCTGTATTTGGTCTTAACTCTGCTTGCTTTAGCGACGATTTTCTTTTTGCTTGGCGCGCCCTTTGCCGCGGCGCTAGAAATAGTGATCTATGCAGGCGCAATCGTCGTACTGTTCTTGTTTGTTGTCATGATGCTGAATTTAGGGCGCGCATCAGTCGCCCGAGAAAGTCAATGGTTACGACCGGGAATGTGGGTGTTACCAGCGATCATGTCGGGGGTGCTGTTTGGGGTCTTCGGACTTTCTTTCTTAGGTACTGAAAATGCCGCGCAAATCGAAGGCGTCATGGTTCCACCAAAACAGGTGGGAGAATCACTGTTCACTACTTATTTGTTGGGAGTTGAATTAGCTGGGGTATTACTACTAGGCGCATTAGTTGGTGCGTATCACTTAGGTCGACGCTATTTGGACGAAAGAAGAGAAGAATAGTGGACGCAGTCTTAAACATTCCCTTAGAGCATGTATTGTTTTTATCGATCATTTTGTTTTTGATCGGCGCGTTTGGAATTCTCATTCGTCGAAATGTCATCTTTGTATTACTTTCGTTGGAAATCATGATGAATGCCGCGGCACTCGCTTTTATTGCGGCTGGCGCTCGGTGGGGAGAACCCGATGGACAAGTCATGTTCATGTTCATATTAGCCTTAGCCGCAGCCGAAGTTGCTGTCGGACTCGGACTCGTCGTGCAGTTGTCACGCCGATTTCAAACCCTTGATATCGATCGTGCTGAAGAGTTGAACGGGTAATGACTTCACTTTGGTTGATCCCGGCTTTACCATTAGCCGGATTTCTCATCCTAGTGTTAACCGAAGGTCGGTTACCGCGATCCGTTGTTGCTTGGATAGGTGCTGGAAGCGTAGGGATTGCTGCGGTCATAACCGGGTACGTAGCGTGGCAATTCCTTGCACACGACAATGCTACGATAGTTTCGAGTGAATGGTTGTGGTTTAGCGTCGGTTCTATGGAAATCTCTTTCCGACTTTGGATCGATGAACTATCGCTTGTTATGACAGGAGTAATTACAGGTGTTGGTTTCCTGATTCACTGGTATGCGACCGGTTACATGAGTGAAGAAGAGGGGTACAGTCGGTTCTTTGCTTATATGAATCTGTTTGTGTTCGCGATGCTCATGCTTGTGATGGGCGATAGCTTGCTACTACTCTTTCTAGGTTGGGAAGGCGTCGGTTTATGTAGTTATTTACTCATTGGTTTTTTCCATAAAGTACCTGAGTTTGGTTACGCCGCACGAAAAGCGTTTGTTGTAACACGTGTCGGTGATACGTTTTTCCTGATTGCACTATTTTTGATCTTCTGGCAAGTAGGGACACTCGACGTCCAAGAAGGGTTAGCGTTTGCACGCGCTAATTGGGATGAGAGTACAACTGTTAACACGATTATTTGTTTGCTACTTCTTGGTGGTGCAGTAGGGAAGTCAGCGCAGATTCCGCTACAGACTTGGTTACCCGATGCAATGGCTGGTCCGACACCGGTATCGGCGTTGATTCATGCAGCAACAATGGTAACAGCGGGCGTCTATCTTATTGCAAGAATGCAAGGCATGTTCGAACTCTCCGAGTTAGCAATGCTCTGTGTTACATTAGTGGGATTAGCCACGTTGTTTATTGCTTCCTTCACCGCTTTGGTACAGTCGGACATCAAACGAGTCCTAGCCTTTTCAACGATGAGCCAAATTGGGTACATGTTTTTTGCTTTGGGGTTAGGAGCTTGGTCCGCTGGCTTCTTTCATTTGGTGACTCACGCATTCTTCAAAGCACTGTTATTCCTTGCGAGTGGTTCAGTGATTCTCGCGATGCACCATGAGCAAGATATGTTCAAAATGGGCGGGCTGCGAAAGATACTGCCCGTTCCGTATTATGCGATGCTCATCGGTTCTGCCGCACTAGCCGCCTTACCTCTCACTGCAGGGTTTTTCAGTAAGGACGCGATTTTGCTTGGTGCTTGGGATGAACCAAACTACGGTGGTTTATTTTGGACTGGGGCGATTGTCGCCGCCGTCTTGACGTCGCTATATACCGTACGCATGATCGCGCTCACCTTCTGGGGTGAACCGCGCGGCAAAACGTATGAAATTTCAGCCGATAGTCTGTGGAATCCCAATCGAGTTCGGACAGTCATGCCATTCTTAATCCTTGGGGTGCTGTCGATATTTGGGGGCTGGATTGGGTTTGAGTTTACCAAACAACTGTTTAATGAAACGGAAGCACCGCATGGGTTGCTGTACGTTATACAACACTTAGATTTCGTCCCAGTGTTAACCTTCTTGATTCCATTGCTAGGGATCGTGCTTGGTATTTTGTTCTTTCGATTATCTGAAGATGATCAGTTTCGCAAGGGAATTACGGACAATTCTCTAAGTGGAATCTTGAGTAAATATTGGCATAGTGGTTGGGGGTTTGATTGGGTCTATGACCGCTTTATAGTTTGGCCCTTTGTGACAATCGCACGTACGCGAACGAACAAGAATGACATTGTCGATCTCATATTTAAGACACTCAAGTTTTTTGCATCATTGTTCCATCACATCCTGTCGATGCTGCAAACCGGGCACATTCGTTGGTATGCCTTTACGATGTTCGGTGGCATATTGATTGTGCTAGTCTTGGTAATGTGGGTTTAGTGTGAACGTTTTCCTATTGATTCTGCTGATGCTTGCAGCTGGTGGAGTTGCATGGATTTCAGAGCGAATCCACGTCAATCTTCCACGTTGGCTTTCATTACTTACCTTCATCGGAGTAACGGCTTGGGTTGGCGCGGTTTGGTTAGGTGGTCCAGATCAGTCTGGACTTTACGCTAACCAGTTCATTGAATGGATCCCGCGTTTCGGTATCAATCTTATTTTTCAAATTGATGGCTTGTCGCTGCTACTAATTGGACTTACAGCAATACTAGGAGTCGCTGCGGTAGTCTCATCATGGACCGAAACTAAACAACGAACCGGATTCTTTCAATTCAACGTTCTATGGGTAATGGCCGGTGTTGTCGGAGTCTTTTCTTCCTTTGACTTATTGCTCTTCTTCTTCTTCTGGGAAGTTATGTTGATCCCCATGTATTTTCTGATTGCTATCTGGGGACACGAGGACAAAGAATATGCTGCAATGAAGTTCTTTTTGTTCACCCAAATCAGTGGATTGTTGATGCTGGTGGCGATCATTGCTTTAGTTTGGGTGAATTATGAAGCAACGAATACTCTAACGTTTAGTTATGAAGCATTACTGGGTCTTGAGCTAGAGGGTTCGATTGCGCGGTTGTTGATGTTAGGCTTTTTCATCGCGTTTGTGACTAAATTACCAAGTGTGCCGGTACATACTTGGTTACCTGATGCTCATACCCAAGCGCCGACTGCAGGATCGGTGATTCTTGCTGGCATCCTGCTTAAAACCGGTGCTTATGGGATTATTCGTTTTGTGATCACTTTATTCCCTGAAGCGTCGCAGGATTTTTGGTTTTGGGGAATGTTGCTTGGTGTGATTAGCATTCTTTATGGTGGTTATTTAGCCTATAGTCAAACAGACTTTAAGCGATTAGTTGCCTATAGTTCTATCGCTCACATGGGTTTTGTCCTCGTCGGAGTTTATTCTTTCACTACTTTAGGAATGCAAGGGGCGATTGTGACCGTTATTGCGCACGGGTTTTCTACGGCTGCACTGTTTATGATGGCTGGTGCATTACAGGAACGATTGCATTCACGTGAGATGTCTGACATGGGTGGCTTGTGGCAAAAAGCTCCGCGCATGGGTGCGGTAACCATGTTTTTTGTGGTCGCTTCGGTTGGCATGCCTGGTTTAGGGAACTTCATCGGTGAGTTTTTAGTTCTAGTTGGTGCATTTAACAAAAGTATTGTGTTGACTGTGTTGGCCACATTTGGGGTCGTGGTAGCGGCTGTCTATGGCTTATCGCTAATGCAACGTTCGTTTCAAGGCGAACTTAACCCGCGAGTTAGCGAAATGCAAGATTTTGGTGTGCGCGAGATGAGTTTGATGGCGGTATTGATGATCGCGTTAATCTGGATCGGTGTTCATCCACAGACCGTACTTGCGCTGTCCGATGGTTTTGTGCAGATATTAGAAGTGATACCGTAATGGATTGGGGTATGTTTCAAGCGGGTTTACCGTATTTGATTCTGACCACAGGGCTGATTGTTCTGATGGTAGGGGTATCGATTCATCGATCGCATCAAGTTGCATGGAGTCTGACCGTATTGACGCTAATCGCGACCTTCATTAGTCATTTCTTTGTGTATGAGGCCGTAGCGACTGATATTGTCGTAATCACTGAATTGTTCAGAGTTGATTCGATCGCGTATTTCTTTAATGCCGTCTTTTTGTTGGCAACGCTCGTTCTAGTATTGTTTGCCCAAGTTTTCTTAGATCGTCGAACTAAGTTCACCGAAGAGTTTTATGTGTTGATACTTGCAGCCACACTCGGGGCAATGATGCTGCCAGCGTCGACACATTTTGCTTCGTTAATACTTGGACTGGAGGTGATTTCGATCTCGTTGTATGCACTGATCGCCTATCCGGATCACGCACGACCACCTTTAGAAGCAGGATTGAAGTATCTAGTGTTGTCGGGTGTCGGTACCGCGACGTTGCTCATGGGAATGGCGTTCATATACGCAGCTTCAGGTAACTTAGATTTCTCATCGATTCATATCACCGACGGCTCAATGGAAGGAGAGATTCTTTTCCTGATTGGGAATACACTCTTTTGGTGTGGAATCGCGTTTAAACTCTCGTTAGTGCCGTTTCATATTTGGACTCCGGATGTTTATCACGGAGCTCCCTCTGTGGTAACCGCGTTTTTGGCGACAGTGTCGAAAGGTGCGGTCTTTGCAGTCGTATTGAGGTACGTTATTGAAGCAGACATTCTGAGTTCCGATACGATCAGTAATGCGATTATGCTTATTGCTTGCGCGTCGATGGTCATTGGTAATTTACTAGCCCTATTGCAGAATAATTTGAAACGATTGCTTGCGTATTCGTCGATTGCCCACATGGGATATTTACTTATCGTCGTATTCCTAATTTCAGTGAACACGTCGTTGGGGTATGAGAGCGCCTTGTTTTATCTCGTGAGTTATTTTGTGATGACTCTCGCCGCGTTTGGTGTGATCATTGCTTTGTCTTCAAAGAGTGAGACGGAAGTCGATACATTGAATGGGATTTCTGGGCTGTTATGGACTAAGCCAGCGGCTGGAGCCGTATTGATTGCTGCCGCGTTGTCTTTGGCTGGCATTCCTTTGACAGTTGGATTTTTTGCGAAGTACTACCTCTTCACGGCGGGAATCAGTGAGGGTATGTGGCCGTTGGTCGTGTGCTTGGTTCTAGGTAGTGGACTTGGAATCTTCTATTATGTTCGAATTATTTTTCGGACACTCGAAAAACCTCAAGAGGAACTGTCCGTTAGTGTACCTTGGTTAGGTTTATCAATCACAGTTCTGTTAGCTCTTGCGATCATTGTCTTCGGACTTTATCCGACTCCGTTGGTTGATTTGATTCGCGCGATTCTGGTGTTTCCTCCGACGCTTTGATGGTTGTCAATATTGCGAAACCGAGATCAGGTTTAAGCCTGTCTGCCTTCAGTTAGTTCACTAAGTCAATTGTTAACGGTTAGATTTTTTTTAAAGGAACGAAGCTTGGAAGCGCTTCTTATTTGAGATTACAACGTAACACGATGGAAGGCAGCACCGGCAAGTTGGGATGGTGGCTGAGTACTTATGTAGCGATTTTGTTAGTCGTTATACCGAGTAGTTGTATGTTGTTTCGTTCTAACTCCACGGAGGCATAAATGAAGGACCTTTTCTTGTATGAAACAGTACATTCTTGAGCTCCCGATCCCTGTTATTTGCGTCTTTGTTGATTCGATCGACGAGGTAACCACATGCTACATTTTTCTCGTAATTGAATCCATCGTGAAAGTCAGCCAGATTTTCTGGCGATAGAGGATTAATCCAAAGTTTGATTCGAGTATCACAGAATTCTTCAATGAATCTTAAGCATCGAAACGCAACCAATCTGTCTTTTGTAGTCCAAAATTTTTTTAAGGACTTCCTACAGAGTTTATTCTGTGAGTAGGAGTCGAAACTCTTTCTGAAGACGCGAAGGAGCCATTTGTCGATAGGTGGTCGAGTAGTACATTGATCCCAAAGTTGGTCGGCTTCTGTGCTTTCATCACAATATCCCAACAAAGTGTAACCTAAAGCAAGGTGCCAAACCGATGACGCATTTAAGTATTCGTTAATTTTTTTGTACAACCAATCAGTGTCTCCATATTTAAAAATATAACAAGTCAGGTCCAATATTTCCTTGTCGCATTTAATTTTGTCTATGTGTTTTTCGCGCAACTCAATACAGCGTTCAGATAAGGAAAAGCGTCTGAATGGAAAAAAAGTGAATCGGTGCGAACTATACAAGCTGTGTGTCAGAGCAGTTTCGAGTTTCTCAAACATGTCTAATGAAACATTCGGGTCAACGTCAACGAGCGCTTCCATCATATTTATTACTGGCGACTCTCCCATGAAGACTCGGCCAAGACGAATAAGAGTGTGATTGTGTTTAATCCAAGAAACTAACCACTCCGTTACACATTGTTTGTCGAAATTCAATAAGTGTGTGATCGCTTCGGTCTGGTCGAATATATAGTTGTCCGAAGAGTATGATTTCTCCGTATCTAATAGGGAGAATTGTTGCTTCAAGTACTTGTTATATTCCTCAAGCACAAGCTGTTCCTTATGTCGACGATTAACTAATTCGCAGATGGCATCATGCCGTATCTTTTTTGTCAGTGCTACATCCAAGCTGAAATCACATTGCTTGAGAATAGCTATGCTCCTAACTTGTTCGTAAACTAATTTGTAACGGAAATCTTGATACGAATTTTCACTTGGAATTTCATTTACAAATTTCGATTCCAGAAATCTATTGATCGCTTCCGTATCGCTTGAGTTGATGGCAATCACGAGACTTCGTACACGGACCTCGATGTCTTCGTGTAAAACCAGTTCTTTCGCGAGAGGCAATGTTGAAGTGTCCGAAGGATTTCGAGAGAAACGATAGAAGTCCAACCAACACTGCAAACCTTGAGTTGACGCATTGATGATCTCTGTATTTTTGGATTGCTCAAATCTTGACGATCGGTACAAACGGTGAAAATTGTCATAACTGTTGATTGGAAATTGAGTACACAATTGAAATCCAGTGGCTAGACGAAGTTGTGCTTGTTTTGGAGAGGTTGTGTTGTAAAGGTCAAAAATGTGCTTAGCGACTTTGAGTCGTGAGACAACTTCTCTGTCTTCCTCTGTCGTAGGTGGACAGTTCTTGAGCCTGAGTTCCACTTCGGAGTAAACTTTTTCTCTAGACCGTTCTGTCAGAATAAACAATAGACATTCAAGATTGCGTAATATCAAGTCGAAAACGGTGTTATCAAGTTTCGATTTATTGGAGAGTCGCTGATTCAACACCTTGATAGGACTATTCGCTAGTTCTTTCCTAAGCCACGACTTGTTTTTCAACATGTTTCTTATCACCAAATCCAACCTAGTTTTGGTACTGAAGGATTCATACGTTTGACGCTCGCTTGGTTCGCTGTTAGCAAAGGTTTTTCTGGACTTTTTAGTGTGGGAGGTTACAGCTGACAAATAACTGGATGCACGACGTGTCACAGACGATGCGACCAAAGTTAGCAAACTTCTAGCTTTTTGAATCTCTTTGTAGCATTCATTTGTACCACGAGTCTTCCAGCGCAGCATCCACTTAACGATATCAGCATGGTGTTTTTCTTGCATAATTGCTCTGCTAATAGACCAAGCTAGCAGAGGTTTTTGTATTGAATCGTTGGGTAAGTGGGCTAAAATCTGAAGGGTCCTGTAGGAAAGCCAACTCCAACCAGAGTTGTCGTTGAAACATATTTCAATATTAAGTTGAGAAAACTGGTTAGATCGCTCGTGTTTATTAAATTCTGTCTGGGTCCGGGTCCACACGACCGATAACCAATCCGTGAGTCGCACCGTCAATGCTTGAAGAACATTTGGGTATGCAGCACTCGCCACGAATGTTTTAATTAGCACTTCATCTAAAAAATGTCCTGTGTTCGCGTCCAACCAAACACTTTGGGCAAAGTCCAAAAATAAATAGGAGTCCAAACCCACTATACGCCATAGTTCTTCAAACTCTCTCTGTGAAAAGTTTTGATGCTGTAACAAATTGTGTAAGATTGCAGATTGCCCAGGTAGTCCTATATCCGAGTCAACTAGGGAGAACGTCAAAGCTGCTATAAGAATTTGAGCACCAAAGCTATGGGATTTGAGCGGGTCTAAGAATTCACACAGTGCCTTCGAAGCAGTGTCGGCGTCGAAATTTGCGACTTCGGCTGCCAAAGTCAGTCCAATCACCATCGGAACTTTTTCTTGAACGACCTGGAATTTCCCTAGTCTATCCGAAGGTCTTAGCCACGAACCAGCACTGAGGTCGTTGATAGTAGCGACTAAATTTTCTCCTGTTACATATGTGATGTTCTTCAAAATTTCAGCTACTTCTGTACTAGATATTTTTTTATTGAAGTCTGTTCTAATCTTTTGTCCTAATTGTGTAATTATTTCTCGAAATTCACTATCAGTAAGTCCGGCTCGTCTGTGTCGACTCTTGTAGGTTTCTTTGTGATCTTCGTATACAAGCCTAGCAGCTGTGATATCGCCACTATCTTGAAGCGCGTTGTGATGTTTGATCGATAGTTTGGCAAGTCGAGGACTTTTCATTAAATCAATTACAGGTTGGGAAAACTTGCAACGAGAAATGCAAACATGTTTTAACAGAGCGTTTAATTCTTCGTCTTCAAAACCTCCCACATTTAGCT
The DNA here is from genome assembly GCA_009845835.1 of Gammaproteobacteria bacterium. Lineage (GTDB taxonomy): Bacteria > Pseudomonadota > Gammaproteobacteria > Pseudomonadales > Azotimanducaceae > Bin55. The sequence goes on from VXYV01000025.1 coordinate 24,887, forward strand.
CTTCGGGTGGAGGGGTCAAGGACTGAAGCGCAAAAAGGTCTTTAGTCCACCATAATGGCCAGCAGGTGATCACGACACGATATCTGATTCCTAGTTCTGGTTCCAATAAAGGTTGTAACCAACTTGCCCAAGCTTTAAAGTGAATGTGTTGATTTAAACCATCAATAATGAACAATACACTAACTGGCTTTTGATCCGAACTTTCCCAAAGGGTAACTTTTCGTTTCCAAAATTCTTCATTGGAATCGGATGCTCGTAAGTTTTTTGCTCCCATGCGGGCGAGTGCAGCAGCAATAGTAGTATGGACATCTACTTCGATATTTGTGGCCGGTACATAAATCGTCAACAAATGTTGATCTATTCGGCTCAGCAATTCGTTTACCCAATTTAAGACCAGCCAAGACTTTCCCATTCCTTCATCACCCAACACAGCAAGAATCCTATCTGATTCCAAGTACCAAGATTCGATTGAATCGAGTAAGTTCTTTCTACTAATGACTACCTCATTTGGATCGTCTAGGTTATGAATTCCTCCAAGTCGAGACTTCGAGTGTTCGACTGTTGACTGTGACTCAGTCAACCATACACGAGACATTTTGCAGGCGTTCTCATAAAACAGGCTGGAATGTTGGAGCGTTTTCTTTAGTTGATCTAGCCGACCATTAAAAGCAGATAGATTCCTAATGGTTTGTACTGCCTCTTCTGCCTTCGAATTTTCAGCAAAGTACTTTCGGCATACTATTGGTGCGTTAGCAGCAAAAACAACTAAATCACATAAGGAAGATTGTGTAGCAGAAGTGTCGAAGACACATACACCCACACCAAATCGTAGACCAACTTCATGAAGTTCGTCCCGAGCAGATGCATCCACATCCTTGGTAGAAACAAGTATCCAAGTGTCGATTTGTTTGTTTGAAGATGCAGCATCAACGAGTTTTGCTTTTAAAGTACCCACAGGAAGCGGACTCTTTACGTATCGTTTGCATTCTATGTGGACCCGAGACTTATTTATAGGATCTGATCTTACGTCAGCACCATGTTGTCTTCCAGAACTCACCAAATGGAATCTCTCAGAGGACAATTCCGAGATCATGTCGTGTGCGAATTCTTCAAAACCTAAATCGCCCGTTTCGTCCAAATCTCGTATACATTTGAGTAGATGCTTTTGTGCTGGAATCATATCGTAATCGTTAGTCTAAACCTCCATTAAATTGGTACTCGGTTAATCCGCTTGAGTGTTGGCTGAGTAGTAAAGTACACTCGTGGATCTAGCTGAATAGATTGTATTGTCTTCAAGAAGCGACTGAATGTGCCTGTTTAGATTCGTGCTTCGGAAAGCGATTGATTAATCAAGATTCGTTTCTGTTCATTTTTCTCGGTTTGATCCGGTTTGAGAACAACATTCAAGCTCTAGTATCGGGACCACGACCCAATACTGGATCGTGTAATGCCAATGGATCGACAACATTCTTGAGAATTTCAAAGTAAAATTCGGAGATCGACGACATAAAACAAACTCATAGAACTACTTTTCGTTACAAGTACGAGTAAATTGTGACTTTGCTTAAATTAGCTCAGATAGTGCAATCAGTATTCTCGCGAGCTACACGTGAAGCGAATCCAGAACATGATAGACAGCAACAAGTATACAAGAAATCCGAAATGCGGTATTTGGTTTAAGCGTTACCTGGCTGTCGCAGTATCGCCCACGAAGTGTTGTTTGATTACCTACCGCAAAATTCTCAAGCGAAGGTGAGTTAGATTCTCTTGCTCTCAGCGCGCCACACGGGAACTATGCTTGCGAATGACCCGATTTAAACAAAGCACACACTACACAGATGGGCGAGAATAAGATAACAATTGAAAGCGAAGCGTTGCGATCTTGGCACAGCTTAAATCTAAATCACACGCCCATGTTGGTTTACTGTCTAAATGTATCGGTCCTTCGATTGGCCACTCTAGTTCTTTCTACGCATGGATATTAGTTGGGTATTACGTGATCACTGAAAGACTGCACTGAGTGGGGCCGTAGAATTTGTCGTGAAACCTTCAGATTTATTGGTCTTGAGTTGCAGGGAAGCACTCAAGCACCTTGCTCACTCTACATGAAGTAGCATACCGGATTTTGAAGCGCAAGCACAAATGATACCTGTAGTTCGATTTACTTAGTATTAACACTCTCCTTCACTACAAGAAGTAGAGAAGTACCTCTTTGTATTACCTTGTCTTCCACCACTATTACATGGTTAATTGATTGTACAAAGTTCCCACAATTTGTGAGCAGACATTCATTAATCTTTTTTCCAGCTTGAATAACTGAATACATCAACTAGTGCCGCACGACAATCCCAAATGTCTTTTTCTAAACGGGTCTTAGGCTCTTTCTTGTTATATTCGTTAAACCATGCTTGTTCGTGAATCCAACGGATAAGTCTGTCATATTTAGCGTGTAAAGAGTGCTGCGGTAACTGTGTTGCCGTACTAAACATTGTTTTAGAACGACTATTTACTGAAACAAGACCATCTGGTCGAGCAAGGGTGAGCCAACGGCTCGCTGCAGCAGCTCCGACAGTGTAAGAAACTCCTCTTCTATGGACTCTTGAAATCCCGTAGACAGCTCTCTGTGCAACGTTTGGTAAGTCAACAAAGGGACACCCAAAAATGGGTTCAAGTTCCTGTCTTATTATCCTACGACAAACGTTAACGCTAGGTTTTCTTTCATTGTTTAATATATAAGAAGCCTGTCGCGCTTGCTTCAACCTGCCGAAGAGTCCCCATACTCCTTCGGTTTCGTTTTTTGTAGTCAATCCTCGCAAAACATAGCACTGGCGTTCGGTGAGTGTTGTCCAATCTTCAATCCTAACCACTTTATTCCCAACCAACGCAGTGTGTAACCAACTGTGTGTATCGCCGAGTACACTGAAATATTGCTCGGATCTACAGTGTTCATCATAAGTCCTCAAAGCGTCGACAAAGTTGTCCCAAGTATGAATTTCGGTTAAAGCAGGTAGCTCCTCGTGCTGCGGAATCCTTCGTGGAGATGGGGGAAACTTTGGTTTTTCCCAACTTTCCCGATATTTTTTGATGTGATGAGATGGATTTGTATCCAGTTTATTCCATATCGATTCGAACCAATACTTAGTGTCTTTTTCGGAGTCTATGACAGACTCAGAAACAAGTTCAACATTTCTTCTAAATCCCCCCAATGTCAGGTTTGGGCTGCCAACCCAACAAACATTCTTCGGCCCATAAAAGCAGTAGTACTTTGGATGGAAAATTTCGCGTGGTTCATCCGGGTAGATTCGTAGCTCGACAGTTTCTAATGCCGCAAGTTCTTCGAGTGTGTCCGGGTAGGTGTTATTACCCGAAATTCCAACAGCCATGCGAATTTTTGCATTGCAATTCTTCAAAACTTCTACTGCGTCGCAAGGACCAACCCAGGCTACTGCAATGTCAATTTTCGTCGCTTGGTATGCAAGTTCCTTGAATCTCTCTTCTTGTTGACGTGAATCTCCAATCAATTCCATGATTCCGCCTAAACTACCGTAAAACCTTTCTTTTTAATTGTTTGATGGCGACCGCGAATTACGATAGGCAACTATCGCCTTCATCCATCGACGACCTCAACACTCCAGAAATTACTACTACCACGAATCCATTTAGATTATGTATGTGCTCAATTACGTCGAATTGTGCATTCACAGTGACGAATCGCTGTGAATCTCACGTGGATTCGTTTCTTCACAGTACTCAGATCAACATCTTACTTGTAGCACTGTACTTGAATTTGTCTCTGAAGTAGTGAACGTTTGTTTCGAGCAAGTCATGGTTTATTTCATTCCCAATATTCATGATGTGTGTCAGTGTGTTTTCATTCTTGACCAAAGCCGAAAAGGTCACGAGTTAACTCTTTCTTTGGATAAAACAATCCTAGTACGATCCATGGATTAAAGCGATCTTTCATTGTTCCCACGAATAAGTAAGTGTCTCGTGTTTCACTACAAAGCTCGTCGAAAAACCTTTCCCGTACCCGCTGAACAGTCTCGTTTTCTGAATGTCCATCATCTATTAACTTCCAGTAAAGTGCTCCAAGTTCCCAGTCGTGAATACTGAGTTTATGTCCTTTACATCGTTCATCTTCGCACTTGAGTTTGTAATGAAATTTGTACGGCACTTTACGAGGAGGTTTTAAACTAGATTTACGCTCTTCCCATAGCCGATGCTGTTGAAGTGCCGAGTAAAACTCTGGTTTCCAGTCCTCACTATCTGACGAAACAATGAAGTCTTCAATTTTCTGTGGTTTGAATATTCCTAGGGAAGTCTGATCCACTTTGAACTGCTCTTTAAGTTCGTCCAAAGATCTCGCCTCTTTCTTTAGTACGTATCGCTTACGCTTATCCCAGTTACCAGAATTAGGTAGTATAGGATTTCCAAGAATCTTGAGTGTATCATTGTCAGGCCGAAAACTTTCTTTGCGTATATCAGTCTGCTCATGTCGCATAACCTCCACTTCAATCCACTGGTATTTCTTATACTGTTTTTCGTAAGGTAAATCTCGGAAGTTGATCGGATACAAACGGATGAACTCACCTTCTTCTGTTACCCCAGCAGTACATACTAATTCATCGTACTTAGTGGAAGGAATCGGATAAGTTTTAACGGTGATTAAGACCTTTAACTTACGTTTACGCCAAGTACGATAACTCATAGGTGGTTGATCGTTAAACCGTTGACTGAGGATATCGCATCAGCCAGTGGTCGGCGGTGACAACTACGATTGTCGCTTTCAAAACACATCAATGCCGAAGGGACATTCTCCATTACTTGAGACACAGATTGAACTAGCCGGTAATCATCTAAACTGATCCGCTTTTCATACCGTTCAAATAGTTTACGATAGGATTGATGATTCTTCAGATTTTTTCGCTCTTTGCTTGGAACCCCCAAACTTCGTTCGTGGCAATATACGATATCAAACTTTTGGCAGAGTGATGAGAGCTGACGTTTCGAGAAACCATATTTACGTGACAAGGCATTCGCCCTAACATCAATCAATATCTGGATGTCTTCCTTGAGAAGGTGGTTCAAGAAAGAATCAATGGATCGTCCTTCATAACCTATCGTATGAATGAGGTGATTTGCTGGCTCCGTACTGGTTTTCGACGCACTTTTCATCGAAACATTCTCGCTTTTTATGGTGTACCAAGGATACTTTCGATAGACGTGATTAACCAAATATTTGGTGTCCCACTCTTTCACCATAGAGAACAAATCTAAAACCGCACTTTTCTGCGCGGAATTCAATGAGTCTAACTCAGCTTCGACATGTTTTCTCCCAATTTGAGACAACACAACTTTTTTGGTGTAGTTTACAATGATCTCGTTGAGTGTTAGTCGTTCTAGATCTCGGTAGAGGGTGAAAGAGAACGGCCCAAATTTGTAAGGTACAAAGTCGTAAAAACTGTTCACATCTTTCAAAATCGTCAGGTGCCGAAGCAAGAAAACCAACTTAACAAACGAAATCTTGTCAATTGGTTCCGAATAACAACTCAATAGATGAAGAACAATTTTTTCCCTCGTTAGCAATCTCGTACCTCGTTAAATCTGGAATTTCTAGGTATTGAATACATGATTTGAATTACCACGAATGGCCTCTTTACATGAAACATTATAAATATATACATATGTAGTAATATTAATCATCGCTTAACCGTGATTCAGAGAGTATTGATTTCGTTGTCTAGTGCTTTCCAGCGAACCAATATAGCAATTTCATTGGAGTACCTCGTCGAAACCAACTATAGTTGCTTTTGAACTAGATTGATTTGCCCAATGTTTCGTCGTTGTCTGACAAACTGCTTTGGACGTAATTTTTCTGGTGTACCAGTTGGCAGAAACTTAGCCCTATTTCGTTCATCTATAGACTTAGTTAGTCCTTTCTTCTTCGGGTTAGTAGAGTTAGTACGTAAGAGCGCTGCGGTATCGATTGGGCATTCACCTTAAGTTAGGTATTCGCATTAACTCGACCCCACACTAAGGATACACCATTATAACAAATTAGTTTTGGACAATCCATATGACAGATTGCTCTATATTATTTGTAGAAACCTAGAGATGGACGGGGCAGTCGAGGATAGTAGGGACTCGTTAAATACTGTTGGCTCAATTCCAGTTTCGTGTGGGATTGCTAAAGGCGATGCAAACTGCACAATATTATAGTTGTTCCCATTTCTCATCCGACGCATGATTAACAACGAACTCTATGCATTCGTCCTCCATCTGTAGTACAAATCCAGTCCCCAGCAACATAGGGATGTTTACGAACACACTCGCGCAAAATGTGCAGACAGGTGTTTCTGCGATCGACAAGTTTGAAGACATGGTTATGCACTTCGAGGCTAATGACTAATCCTGCAGTTTGTATAAAATCACTTGTTATGAGTGAGGCTAATTTTACGAATCAGACGATCTGGACGGGTGACAACCTACCAATAATGCGCGGTATGAACACCGGGTGTATCGATCTGATTTATCTTGACCCACCATTCAATTCCAACACAAACTACGCTGCTCCAATAGGAAGTCAAGCTGCGGGCGCCGAGTTCAAGGATACTTGGACGTTGCAAGACGTCGACATCGCGTGGCTAGATCTGATTGAAGCAAAACATCCACGTCTTAACAAAGTCATTGACGCGGCACTGACTTCAAGCGACAAGTCCTATCTGATTTACATGGCGGTTCGATTGCTTGAAATGAAGCGACTTTTAAAACGAACAGGATCGATTTACCTGCATTGCGATCCAACGATGAGTCACTGGTTGAAACTGCTACTAGACTGTATTTTCGGTAAAAAACAGTTTAGAAATGAGATTGTTTGGTGTTACCATGGTCCCGGCTCTCCAAAAATGAGACAATTTAATCGTAAACATGACATCATTTTTTGGTATTCCGTAGGCGAAACTTGGACTTTTAATCACGACGAAATCCGAGTACCTTACAAAGACCCAAACCAGCGTCCAAGAAAAGCTTTTGATACAGGTAACGCGTTTAACCAAAACGAAATAGAAAAGCTAAGAAAGAGAGGAAAAATTCCTGAAACTTGGTGGCAGTATCGAGTTGCGGTTAGATCAAAAAAAGAACGTGTAGGTTATCCAACTCAAAAACCTTTAGCTCTACTCCATAGGATCATACTGGCATGTAGCAACAGCGGAGGAGTCGTCTTCGATCCTTTTTGTGGTTGTGCAACAACTCTCGTGGCGGCGGACGGATTATCTCGGCGATGGGTAGGCATTGACATCTCACCTACTGCGGTTCGTTTAGTCCGAGAACGACTTCGTGATGGAAGTACGGAAGGCGAGTATAAAGATCAATGGCGTAATGTTATTGCGAGAAACGATATACCAGAACGTACTGACATCGGCGTTATCCTACCCTACAACCACAAAGACAACAAGCGTTCGTTATTTGCACTCCAAGAAGGAGTTTGTAATGGTTGTTCGGAGAATTATCAATTTAAAGATTTTCACATTGATCACATCATTGACAGAAAGAGTGGTGGAACTGACCACCTTAGCAACTTGCAGTTGCTTTGTGGGCACTGCAACAGCGTAAAGGGAGATCGTGGGATGGAGTACTTAATCGCCAAGTTGGCGGCATAGAAGAAATCAAATGTAAAGCACTCGCTTTAAGTGTGATTTCTTAAATTTTTGCTACTAACTGTTGTCCCCAGTTTCGTCTTGTTGTATCTCTAAGAGCATTTGTTGAAGTTCAAATTTTCCGCCCTTGAGGTACGTCTGGACAATGTCAGCTGCGTCACGCTTACCCTCCTGACCGGAATCAAAAATGTTCTTTAACAGTATTCTCACTGACTCCTTCGGGTGTACTGGAAGCGAGAAACTGATCATTGCCTGCCAGATTCTACAAGCCTGGATGGCCTGAGTTTTGCTAACTTTCTTTAACCACTTGAACATGTTGTAATCATTGTGTTTCAAATACGCATATGGTGCAACAACCAAAACCATTTTTAGACATTCATCGTCAACATGGTCGATAAGCTCGGATAGCCAACAGAGATGAGAAGCAATTTCCTTCCCCACCCTCTCATTCAAATCGATGTTGTTAATCACTTTAAGCCAAAATGCCCGTATTTTTCGATCACATTGGTCATATTTTTTACCAATCTTCCAAAGGCGTATCACCGCTCTTCTTAATTCATCGCTCACGCCTCTAGCAATTAGAGCATTAACAAGTGCGTCATCGTCATCCAAAGATTCGATCCCTCGACAGTACGCAATACAAATATTCGCAATTGCTCTTTCTTTCGCTAAGTGATGTACTTTGTCATCGTCAAGTACACGTACTATATGTCCCTTGCGTTTCAAGTGTTCGTATATGTCTTCATTAAACCTAGAGACATAGGCATATCCTTCCATTGCACAACGCCACCAATTTAAATCCTCATTTGAAAATACTCTTTCCAAACTTTCAAGTGTCCACTCACATGACATATAAAGTAAATTCAAAAGATAGTTTGCAAAAAGAGTCGGTACTTCGTACGAAGGTGGTTTCGTAGATGATAGCATTATGGTGTACAAAGGCTCGTAGTGTTTCCAAACTTCGGAATGGTCTTCTTTATTCGCTTTATCGGCAATACGGCATTCTCGTAAAGTTAAGGAGATCAGTGCATTTATACACTTGCCTTTAGGACTGTTGATTGCGTTAAAAACAGCGTCGTTGGATTCAAAAGACACACCAGGTTGATTTTTCAACAAATGTTCGACAATGGCTTTGGCACTTGTTAAGTATTTCGGTTCGAATGCGTGGTCATCCGATTTTACACCCGATTCGATTAAACTGGCAATTGCACCAACAACCCCATGTCGATTAGGAATCATGGGTCCACTAAATTTTGTTTCTTTTTCTGTCCAAAATTCATCGTTAAACACTAACCGCTCACAGAAACAGAGAACTGTTCTCCAAAGGTCAATCCATGGAAGTGATTCTTTTTGTATCCATATCTCCCGGTAAGCCTCTATAATTTGATAAATATATCCTAGATGAAGGGTATCGAATGCCGAGAGCTTCTGCGAAAAGGACAGTGGCGAAGCCTTGATCGTCTCCTGAAGTGTGGCGTATAGTCCTTCAATTGGAGATTCGAAGAAATTGTTACCGTCATCTTCAAAGCGTTCTAGATAGTCAACCAGCTGACTAGTACCCATTGCTCGCAAATCTTCCACTGAGATAGGCGATGCTGGTTCGACTGTTCCCGATTCCATGTAACCTTCAAACGATGGGTGTTTTGGTTCTGCCTCAGCCATCTCCACACACTGACGATAGAGTTCATCTTCCTTCCTTCCGTGCATTTTTATTGCAGCCAACCATCCGGCCCGTTTATAAGCTAAAGTTGGTTTTCGAAAATTATCGTCTCCAGAACCAATCGACTGTATCTTAATAAGCACCGATTCCTTCTGTTCTTCGCTGAGTGAAGAATAATGGTGGTTCAAGAACATCCACAATTCATGCTTAAACTGCCAATTCCAAAAATTTGAATCAATAAGTACATCCAACAACCCTTTGAAATGCTGAAAACCGATATCCATAGCATGAATTGCGAGTCGCTTAAGTGTTATCCATTGGCACTCAAGTAGACGGGAGACATGACTGACCCCCTTCTCTGGTTCACTTCTGACCAATGAGTTTAAAGTATCCCTATACAAGTCAATCAACAAATTGATTACATCATCGCCATGGTTTTGTTCGTGCTCTTCTATGGCGGGACGCCAAATAATCGAAGAGGGGTCATTGCCAAGAAACTCTAAAATCTTCCCAATCCGACTATCCAAGATTGGCAATATCCGATCTCCTAGTTTGGACCCAAGATTTCCGGTGATCTTCCCGAGTACCTCTGGACATAGACTAGTCTCAATTGCCATATGAACGGCATTAACCTCGGATGGCGACGTCCCTTTCGTATTGATTTTGACCTCAAAAAGTAGTGACACTAATTTAACAATCAATTCATCTGCACTATGGTCACAAACTTCTAATAATGCAGGTAGCCAATGGATTCCAATCGACTCACATACCAAGGAAGTGTCATAAGGATCTTTCAACCAATATTCCACAATTTCTATATCACCCTCGGAAATGAGATGAATGGGTATATTCGAAATGATTTGAGAGAATTTCCACCACGTGCGATAATTACTGAATCCTTCTCGCTTCGCAAACTCCGTTACGGATCGTAAGATTGCTAAAAATTTCTCGCCATACAGTTCATTTTGATCGACCTTTATCTTTTTTGATGTCCTTTCTAAATAGTCTAACACTGGCCAGAACGGTACTAGGACATGGCCTTCCTTTGTTGTACGATGGGGTGTTGGATTGTCTTCTACCGCAAAGTAATTCCTTTTGTTTAGTTCATCAAACCATTCTATCCCCTCTGCCTTACTGAAGAACATAGGGGCTAAGTCTTTGTGCTTTCCAATGTGTTCCAACAGATTGACCTTTTCAACGCTGAGTGGCTTCATGTACCTAATACCTCCGTAATTGCATTTGCACCTTGTAATATAGCGAAGTCGTTTACGATGATATTATCGGCCCATATGCTGACGATCTCATCAAGGCATTTATATGACTTGTGGTCCTTTAGAAAACCAAGCAGTTCTAGCCCAAAAGATTCCTTGTAATATGAGTACAAGTGCTCGTAGAGTGGTTTCTCTGAACTGAAAAAACCTTGTAAACAAAATAGTTTCCTTAGTTTCCTTCGAGTATTTTCTTTCGTATCAGTACCTCGTCTGAGAATGTGTTCCAATAACTCCGTTTCGTTCAGTCCATATCCTAAAAACACAACCGTCTTCTTCTTAAAGAGATGAGTCAAAAAGGCTTGGACATTCTTGTTATCGTAGTGTTCTAGGTATTGTCTGGTTGTGACAATCATGGTTTCGGGCTTTTCGATCGAACCATGTAAGTGTATTACGTTTCCTGTATCATCTAAATCAACTGAATGTAATTCATTAGTCGACATAACACGTATGCCTTGTTGTTCTATTATGGAACTATTTTTAGATTTCGGCATGATCGGTTTTAAACAAAGATCGTAGTTCGTTGTTACAAAAGTACAACCTATGGAGTTTAGTGTTTGGTAGATCGCGCTCTCTTTACTAGTCGACTTAAAGTATTTAACAATTTCTAGATTGTCGTCTATTATTTTTGCAATAGATAAAATCGTTCTGGGTTCAAGTTTCTTGAGTGATTGGGTTTCGTTGTAATTTAGTAATTTCTTGCATGCCAAATCATCTAGAACCCATTTTGCAAACTGGTCCCAGGTCGGTATTTTCATACTTTTAGATACACCTGCTCCGATAAACATAATCAGTTCTCCAAGCTCTGCAGCTTGTTTTACTTCTGGAGGAAGAGGTATAAATTCGTTTAGTGGTTGACAACCATTACTATTGTTTGAGAGTTGTGTAATAGTGATCGGTCTTCTAATTGATTGCTATGTTCTTATTTTAAGGTCGCCAGTCTGTTTACTTTGGTGTAAGCTGTGGGTCGTCGGTCGTTATCGGACCGATATGGATGGGAAGTTCGGCTTTAAACGAACAGGTATACTATCTCCCGAATTGAAAGGGAGTCGTAGGCTTTTTCGATCTTGATGTGGACGAAGGATCGTGTTTTGGGTGTGTTACAACCCTTGAACTAGCTATTCGACTTGGTCCACAGCGGTCTCATACTTTCTCGCGTGGACTCTTCAGTGTTGTGCTAGTACCCCTGCACTAATCGAATGGTTTGTTTATGTAAAGTAGTGATTCTCTAAAATTGTTGTAACCAAAACGATGTAACGTTAGATACAAGTGAAGACCAAACAAAACATTGCAGTTGACGTAGACACCACTTTCCTGAGAGACTATTCAGATCCCGAAGAATTGAGGTTTGTTTTTGCCTACCACATCAAGATAACTAACAATAGTTCTTCGCTGTCGAAACTCTTGGAACGACATTGGAAGATTTCACATGGCGGTAGGTTTGTCGAGTCAGTCGATGGTACTGGTGTGGTGGGAGAGACCCCACTTCTCTCACCGGGTGAATCCTTTGAATATACCAGTGGCGCGGTCCTGGAAACTCCGTTTGGTACGATGGAAGGGCACTATACCTTCGAAGACATGCAAGGACGGCGTTTCGATGTGCCTATTCCGCCTTTTATCCTCTCAACTTCAGATGAGACTCTGAATTGACTTTAATTTCGCACGGTAACCCAATGATGTGGAGCAAACTGATCGTGTGGTGTTCAGTCCTTCTGGTTGTCTCCTCTGGTTTTATGCAAGCGCAAGAAACGATTCAACAGGAAGAATCCGAATTCGTCGAAGGACCAAAACTCAAATGGAATATTTCCTTATGGGGTGGTCCTAGACCTGGGACCAAGATTGCTGATTCAATCTCGGAAAAACTAGATTTTTACACGAATGGTAACTGGGAATTCAAACTCCATTACGGCGAAGGTTTGTCAAAACCTCGAGAGAATTTGGACGGTATTGCCATCAAAGCCTTTGAAGCAGCGATGATCTGCAACATTTACCACCCCCAGAAAAATCCTGCTCTTATGGTCATGTCTTTACCTTTCCTTCCATTAGGAGACTGGGAAGATCGGATAGCGGTACGCGAAGTCTTATACGACACAGAACCAGTTAAAAAAGAATTCAAACGGTGGGGCGCGATGATTTATACTTCGTCCTTTTTACCTCGATACGAAGTCATGGGTCGCGGGGAAGCTCCGTTCTCTCTGGACGATTGGAAAGGCAAAATCGTTCGTGCTGCTGGCGGATTCGGCGATGTACTAAAGAAGTTAGGAGCGACCCCTAGTGGTATGGCAGCTCCAGAAGTGTACACAGGTATTCAAACGGGTTCCATCGATGCGGTGGCTTTTCCATTTACGTATAGTCATGTTTCCTATCGGATTCATGAGGTGTCTAGTTGGTTCACTACTAATCTATCACTAGGAACTACCGACTGTCCCATCGTGTTTTCAATAGAAGCCTACAACAAATTACCGCAACAATATCGTGATCTGCTCGCTCGCATCAAGCCCGACGTTATCGAAGAACAACGACTAGCTTACGTCGCGGCGGATACAGAAAATCTTCCAATGCTTCGGGATAAACTTACCGAAATTACATACTCCGAAGAAGATCTGGAAAAGTTCCGTGCACGTTTTGGTCGAGTTGTGATCGAAGAATGGATCGAAGAAAACTCCGACGATTTCGATGCGCGGGAACTTGTCGAACTAGTATTCAAAGCAGTCGGCAAAGAGTACAAATAGGTTAGGTCGCCGTCGTGTCTACGGTGGGTACAGCTAAACAAGATCGTCTAGGAACAACTTTGCAGTTCCTAGATGCTTTTCTATCCAAAATCGAGAACGTGTCAAATATATTTGCTGGCGTTTTGATCTTTGGTTTGATGTGCTTGGGTGTTGTAGGAATCGTCCTTCAAGCTTTCAAGTTGTCGACATTCGGATTTCATGACGTTGTCGAGTTTTCGATGGTGGGTTTCGCCGTACTCTCGATTTCTTATGTGCAACGAGTGGGTGCGCATGTACGTATGGAACTCATCCTGTCAAAATTGCGGGGCCGATTACTTTGGTTTGTGGAAGGAGTGAGTGCATTACTTGCTGGCGCGATCGTACTGATTTTGATTCCCTCTTCATACCAACACTTTCAGCGGGCGTTCGAATACGGCGATAGTACGATGAATATCGAACTTGTAACGTGGCCTGCCAAGCTAGTGGTTCCAGTTGCCTTATTGATCCTATTACTCCGAATAGGTATTCAGTTTATTGGTTACTTGCGAATGTTCTTGAATCCAGCCGTTCCTCCCGTAGCTATCCCCATCGTGCAATCACCCCTCGATCAAATGAATTCTGACCAACCATCAACCCAAAGTACTTTAGCTTAAGAATATGACCCCCTTGGACGACTTCACAATTGGCTTACTCGGTGTAGGTTTGTTGATTGTGTTAGTACTCAGTGGTATGCGCGTCTATGTTGCGGCCGCAATCGCTGGGTTTACGGGATTAGTACTTCTCAAAGGTTGGGGTCCTGCAGCAGCCATTGTTGGAACTATACCACATTCAAAGACTGTGACTTATACGTTGTCGGTGCTCCCGCTCTTCATTCTTATTGGTTTTCTTGCGTTCTATTCTGGCTTAACTAAACAATTGTTTGAGGCAGCCCGTCGTTGGTTAGGTTGGGTACCAGGTGGACTTGCGGTGTCAACAGTGTTTGCAAGTGCTGGTTTCGCAGCGGTATCCGGTGCATCCACGGCCACGGCGGCGGTTTTTTCACGTACCGCGATTCCGGACATGTTGAGACACGGATACAAGCCTAGCTTAACGGCTGGTGTGATTGCTGCTGGAGGGACACTTGCTTCTCTTATTCCACCCTCGGCGATTTTGGTGGTCTATGCAATCATTGTCGAACAATCGGTCGGCAAACTCTTACTCGCTGGTCTGCTACCCGGACTAGTATCAGTATTAGTTTATGTGATATTAATTGTGTCTATGTGTTGCGTCAAACCTGAGTTAGGACGATCTATCGCTAATGTGACGTGGAAACAACGTTTTGTTTCCTTACCGGGAGTATTACCAATCGTTCTGGTCGTACTAACTATATTTGGTGCGTTATATACGGGTTTTGCCTCCCCAACCGAAGCAGGAGCGTTGGGTGCAGCCATCGTATTTGTGATATTTGTTGGCAAATCTTTCCTCCATGGTTCATTCAAAGACTTTCGTAGTAATCTGCGCGAAACACTCATGGAAACCGCGAAACTGACGGTCATGATTTTTACCTTGATTTGGGGAGTGTTCATTTTTGTGCGGTTCTTGGGATTTGCTACCCTCCCAGAAACCTTCACAAGTTGGATTGTGTCGTTAGATGTATCGCCGTTGCTCATCATGATTTGCATATTGTTAGCGTATGCAATTTTAGGTATGTTTATGGATGCAATCGGAATGTTAATCCTGACTCTACCGGTCGTTTTTCCAGCTGTAATTGCATTGGGTTATGATCCAATTTGGTTTGGCATAATCGTAGTGAAAATGGCGGAAATTTGTTTGATAACTCCGCCGATTGGGTTGAATTGTTTTGTGGTTGCTGGAGTATCGCGGGAATTGAGTAGTGCAACAGGTCACTCAATGGCGATTCCGTTACAAGACGTCTATAAGGGTGTGTTACCGTTTTTTGTCGCGGACATCGCTACCGTAGCGATTTTGTTGGCATTCCCGGGGATTGTGTTGTGGTTACCCAACACGATGTCGGTGAATTAAAGCGATTTTGTCGAAACACTACAGAATTAAGAGATATGTGGGATAGTCGAATTCTAATCAGTTCAGAAACTATTGTTCAAAAGGATACTCTAAGAGAGTCTCATGAACCAAATGCCAACGATTAAATGTGAGTCGTTGATACAAACAATACTCTTGTGGACTTAACCTTCAGTATCAACTTTCTGGTCGCAAGCCGATTCCATAGCCGTTTTCTCTTCTTCGCAACTTGGAGCTATAGCTACACAATCCTCATATTCTTGCCAAACTTCGTCAATCGGGTGCAATAATGCTTCTTAATTGCCTCAACACTGATGTTTATTTTCGGAACGATTGCGGTTCTTCAGGGGTATACAGCAAGCTCAAGCAAGAACCTACGCTCAACAATTGCAAAATGCTTGATTTACCAGTGCAAATCAAGCATTTATCTGAATTTGAGAATAGTTCATTATCGTGAATTATTTAGTGTTATTGACCAGTTAACCTCTCAGAGTTCAACAGTGCTTTCGCCAATTGTCCCGAAGTAGTGTCTTCGCGTTTTTCTCGTGTCTTGGAGACTCGTTAAGAGATCGGAGATCTCGGTACGTTAATTCAGTTTGCCAACGGCTAAGTAGGAAGAGTAGTACACTCTGAATGCAGTAAAACCACATTGATGGTTGAAAATGATTCCTCGAACTCGTCGATGATGTTTTCAAGAATCTAGCACATCCACTCCGCAATTCTGTGCGGCACGACAATGTATGAGGTATCTTAAGGTATCGAATGGCTGCGTCTACGATTTTTCAACGCAAGTAAAGTTCTGAAACTTTCGTCTGCCTGGAAGGTTAGTATCCATAATGGATTCCAACAGGGAGATAGGTTTATTTATCTAAGTCTAATGAAAAACCGCGGCGGCTTACACACTAATCGCTACCTTGTTCGACGCGATTTACAGAGTTGTGACTAACTGGTTCGAAAAACAATGCCCTTGGCGAAATTTCTAACCCAATCATAGAATATATACTCCCTTCGAACCGGATACATGATCGTTAAATCGATTTGAAAAAGTTTTCATCGTTGCGTTGCTTGAGTCGGTCACTGAACGTGATCGTGAATGATTCGCATACCAATAGAGCCCACAGAAACCGTAATTTTGTTCCCTCTGCGAGTGTCCACTTTTGTACAATCACTAATGTGATTGCATTGTCTCGGTTTCCTTTTAATGAAGTGCTACAGCTTGTTCAATGACTAGCACCGTAGCGCACTTCGCACCACGGAACATGGATGTTCAATTAAACGCTGATTTTGACGATATTCGTCCGTATTACGACGAAGAAATCCCCGGCATGATCAAAAAACTCATTCACGATCAGAGTCTACTTCGTTCCATCGGAATGTTCACCTGGCCGCGACTCTATGACCTCTATCCGGCGGGAATAAGGTTTTTACTAAAGAATCTACTAAAGTTCCGTTATCGAAACATTTTTAATCGTGATCAACTACAAGATTTGTTGGGTAGGTACGTTGCTTATGTCATACGTACCACTACCGCTGGATTAACCATATCCGGAATCGAACATCTTCCTCAGAATGAACCCTGTTTATTCATCTCAAATCACCGCGACATTGTTTTAGACTCGGCATTCATCGTCTACACCCTACGTGAACGAGGATTTCAACGTCCACAACTAGCCGTTGGTGACAACCTCTTACAAGACGGGTTCGCGAAGGACGTAATGCGTATGAATCGGTCATTCATGGTAGTCAGAAGTGCAGAATCTGCACGCGCACAGTACAAAGCTTTGATAAAGACATCAAGATATATTCGACATATTCTCGAGCAAGGGGAATCGGTTTGGATCGCCCAGAGTCAAGGACGATCAAAAGACGGCACCGACACAACCGATCCTGCCGTACTAAAAATGTTTATGCTTGCATACCGTACTGAGTTTCGAGATTTTGATACGTGGCTAAACCGAGTCAATCTTATTCCGGTGACCTTAACTTACGAACTCGATCCATGCGCACCAAAGAAAGCACACGAACTCTACATCCGCGATTCAACCGGTAGTTATAAGAAAAAAGAGGGCGAGGATATTAGTAGCATTGTTGCCGGGATTCGAGGTTATAAAGGTAGGGTACATTTAGCATTTTCACCACGAGTAACTACCGACACAAACGGACAAAATGCAAGTTCGGTACTACAGTTTCCAACGGATGATCATTTAGCTGTACATATCGATGAGATAATGGATCGAGCGACCTTCCAATACCCCGTGTTTGGTGAAGCCAAACGACAGCTTGAAGGTGGCGGCGGTTGTCAGCTTGAATACGGTATGGTAAGAACAAAATTCAACGAACAAATGGAGCAGATTGAGCCACATTTAAAATCTTACTTTCTGCGCCAGTACGCAAATCAGCTCTCTTCAAGTAATTTTTCACGCACAACAATGGATCCTAATACATGAGCCCCTATAAGCCACCCGTTCAAGATGGTATGTTTTTGCTTCGCGACTTTCTGCGTGCCCACGAGGATTGGTCAAGTTGGTCAAAGATTGACGGATTGGATGTTTCGCTAGCTGAAGCAGTATTAGAACAAGCGGGTCAGCTCGCCGCGGACGTCATGGATCCATTGTCTCAATCTGGGGACGAAGAAGGCGCTCGTTGGGAAAACGGGTCCGTGTTCGCTCCTTCAGGCTATCCAGAGGCTTTTTCCACATTAGTACAAGGCGGTTGGATCGGTCTTGGTGGTGACCCTAAGTTTGGTGGTCAAGGATTACCGATGACTCTTGGTGTGCTCGTCGATGAGTATTTCTTTGCAGCAAATACCACACTCTGGTTGTATGGTTCGCTCACGATCGGTGCGGCACATTGTTTAAGAGTTCATGGGGAAGATTGGATAAAAGACACTTATCTCCCAAATATGTACTCAGGAAAATGGACTGGTGCCATGGCGCTTACGGAGTCTCATGCCGGCACTGATTTAGGCATGCTACGTACTGCGGCAGTGCCAGCACCTGACGGCACTTACCGGTTGAACGGAACAAAAATATTTATCACGAGTGGTGAACACGATCTGGCAGAGAACATTGTGCACTTAGTACTTGCGCGATTACTAGATGCACCCGAAGGAGTTAAAGGTATTTCATTGTTCATGGTACCCAAGTATTTAGTCAATGACGATGGTTCACTCGGTGAACGCAATGGATTCTCGAGTATATCTATCGAAAAGAAAATGGGAATCCACGGTAGCGCTACCTCGACGATTGCCTACGAAGACGCTAAAGCTCATTTAATTGGCGAACCTAATCAAGGACTGATGTGTATGTTCACTATGATGAACACGGCACGATTGTCTGTCGGGATTCAAGGTCTGGGTTTAGGCGACAAGGCTTATCAATTGGCATCTGAATACGTCAAAGAACGTTTACAAGGTCGCTCGCCGACAGGACCGGTTAACACGGATGGACCAGCCGATCCGATCATTGAGCACCCGGATATTCGACGGACGATGCTTACCCAACGCGCCTATAACGAAGGCGGGCGGGCATTTTCAGTCTTTGTTGCTCACCAGATCGATCGTTCATGGCATTGTGAGAAACAAGAAGACCGTGAGCAAGCTCAACGCTTTGTCGAATTACTTACCCCCATTGTGAAAGCTTTCCTGACCGACCGTGCATTTGATTCGGCCGTGTTAGCACAGAATTGTTTTGGTGGACACGGCTATATTCGCGAGACCGGTATCGAGCAAGTCGTTCGTGATGCAAGGATTGCACAGATTTACGAAGGTACGAACGGTATTCAAGCACTCGATTTAGTGAAACGAAAGGTCGTTCCGAACGACGGATTAGTTGTTACCGAGTTCGTTGAATACATCAAACAGAGTATGGTCGCTAGTCCCTATACCCCAGACGTGCATCGGGCATGTGATCTATGGACTGAAATCACGCGCGAAATTTGTTCGAAATCGTCAAATTCGTTAGAGTTTGCTGCCGGTGCTGCGGTTGACTATTTAGATCTGTGCGGACATATCATCTACGGTTGGTTGTGGGCTCGCATGCAAGCCACTGAATACCTTGGGAATGACAAACAAATGCTAGCTGATTTTTACTGGGCTAAGTTAATGCCGAAGATAGATTCGTTAGCGAAATCTATTCAAAGCGGTGCCGAGACGTTAATGGAACCAGAATCGAGTTGGTTTTAAGTTGACATTTTGATAATCGAATGTCTCTCGGCACTTTTAACGAGTGGCGAGAGTTTCGACAATTCGCCGAAAGATCCCGTCAAAACTACCATTGCTCATCAGAACGAAATGAGTCTTTTGCTGCGTTTCTCGACAGAGATAGTTGACTAGTTCATTCAGATTAGACTCGACTCTATTTTTACTCGAATTACTCTCGACAAGTTCTGTAAGGTTCCATCGCACCGAGCTAGATTGGTACCAAATCACGTAGTCAGCGGCATTACAACATTTTTTTAGTTGCGCGCGCAGTGTTCCTAACGACATGGTATGCGTACCGGGGTCGACGACAGCAATAATCCGTTCGTCGCCAACACGCCCCCTTAGTCCTTGAAGGGTTGTCTCGATTGCCGTAGGATGGTGAGCAAAGTCGCTATAAATCGTTGAGTTTTTAGTCTGTGCGATGATTTCTAAACGCCGTTTAACTCCAGAAAATCGACTAAGATGCGCAATCGACTCTTTGGGTGCAATTCCTACTTGAGCTGCAGCAATTACTGCTGTTAACCCATTCGCAACGTTATGCGTCCCGCACAGGCTCCAGTTTACCGTACCAAGCAGTCCGTGTTGTTCTGAAAAAACAGAGAATTCAGACCCGTCGGTTTTTTCTGGTACTGCCCAATAATTTGGTTTTGGTCCTGTTCGTGGTAACGAACTTTGAAAGGTAATTCTTGGAGTCCAACAACCACCCTGTAAGACCTCTTCAATGACTGGGTTGTCCTGTGGAGTGATAATCGAACCAACGGCTGGAACTGTTCGTACCAAATGTTGAAACTGATACTTGATCGCCTCAAGGTCTGGAAAGATGTCGGCATGATCGAATTCAATGGAAGTGACAATCAATGTCGACGGACGATAGTGCATAAATTTAGCGCGCCGGTCAAAATAAGAAGTATCGTATTCGTCAGCTTCTATGACAAATGTGTTACCGGTACCAAGTGCACTAGCTTGTGGTAGGTCGATAGGAACTCCTCCAATCAAGTAACCAGGGTTTTTTTCCGCACAATGCAAGATCCATGCTATCATTGCTGTTGTAGTGGTTTTTCCATGGGTGCCAGCCACAGCGATAACGTGGCGGTCTTGCAGGACTTCATTCCCCAGCCATTCGGGTCCTGATTGATAGCGTAAACCTTTATTTAGTACGTACTCTACAGCTGGATTACCGCGCGGTAAATTAGCATTTCCGACGATGACCAGATCCGGTGGAGGTTGTAGTTGTATCGGATCAAATTCATCAAAAATTGTGATTCCAGCTTGGTCTAAGTAGTCACACATGGGGGGATAAATCGGACCATCGAAACCGCTGATTTGGTAACCCTTCGCTTTGGCTAATATCGCCAAATTCCCCATGAGGGTACCGCCGATTCCCATGAAATATAGAGACTTTTCGCGATGCACAATCTATCACATGTCGGTTGCTATGCTTGAGGGATCAAGAAAAGCAACTGCACTGATCACATTGGCAATAAATACGAACAACGCAGCTAAGCCGATCCCCATCGGTAGTGAAATTTCCATTGTCTGCCGCAAAATTAGGCCTATGACACCAATCCGCCAAAAGAAAACTCCAAGCTGCATTAGATGCACAATCAGTGATTCTTGTTCAAGAGCAGGCTGCTGTAGTAGCAATACTAAGACGCAAACAATAATTTCGAAAATGAGCTTGGTACCTAATAACGCGGAAAAGGTCTTACCAAAGCGCGCGAGTTTTTTTGTGATGTGGAGCGAAAGATAAATGAATATTACTACGAGAACAAATGTCGACACAATCATGCCAAGGAGGTATGGCGAGAATTGTCCTTCGAGTAAATTCAATCGAACAATCACAAGCAGCGCGAGTAGAACGATTCCGAGAACGAAAGTCGAGCGTCGATCGTCGGCTTGCGCAGTCGAACCTTGGAAGAAGCATAAAAACAAGTAAGTTCTAAAGATCTGCAACATGGGCTAGATTAATTCGGCTTAATGGATTGCTCGGTGATCAATGAGAGTAAGGATTCATAGAACAACAGGTGCAATACCAGTCCACCGACAATTTCCACGACGAAGTATAACACTAGCGCTATCAGCAACCCAAACCAGAATTTGACTTCAATTGATTTATGAAAAATGTACCCGAGTATGGCGACGTTCCAACAATAGATCAAAAATTCAATCAAATTGTTTCCACCAGTCACGGCCGTTACAGCGATACTACTGACAGTAATCACCACGCTAGCGCCCAGATAGGACGAAAGCGTCTTACGAAACCGAGATTGCTGGTATCGGATTCGAAGCACACTCAAAATACCAATCATGATTAAAGTTTGAGTTATCACGAAACCACCGGCAAAAACGACGAGAAAGCCAGAGGTAAGCAACCAATATGTAGCCCCAATACCGAGTATGAAAAGAATTGTGTAAAGTATCAAAATAGTTTCAGTACTACCGTTCGAATTGGCTGGAGAGCTACGAAAGGTGCTCAGCAGCCAGTAGTGTCGAATGGCTGAAAGAAACATCGTTTTTTAAGAAGCAAGTGTAACAACAGAGTCAAGAAGGATCGTCAAAGACTATAAAACAAAATTCACGGTATGAGTTTTAATCCGCAAACCGCTACAGAATTTTAGAAATGCACATTTCGAACAACACCGCTGACTGATTTATAGCATCACAACGACATAATGTAAACCATGGTTGCTCACAATGCTATATATGCTCAGTCCGGTGGGGTTACTGCCGTAATCAACGCGACAGCCAGCGGTGTAATACAGACAGCGCGGCAACATACAACGAAAATCCATAACGTACTAGCCGCGAAGAATGGCGTCGTCGGTGTTTTACGTGAAGAGCTTATCGATACATCGCGCGAGTCGGATCGTGCTATTGAACAGTTGCTTCATGTTCCGGGTGGTGCGTTTGGATCCTGTCGATTCAAGTTGCAAAACACCGATCCAAAAGATCCTGTCGTCAACCGATTGTTCGAAGTATTCAAGGCCCACGATGTTCGATATTTCTTTTATAACGGTGGTGGCGACTCGCAGGACACACTTCATAAGATAACGAGACTTGGTGAACAATTCAGCTATCCGATTCAATGTATCGGAATTCCCAAGACTGTCGACAACGACCTAGCTATTACCGATTGTTCGCCAGGTTTTGGCTCGGTCGCTAAGTACATTGCGGTCTCCACTAAGGAGGCTGCGTTAGACGTGCAATCGATGTGCGACACTTCTACTAAAGTTTTCATTTTGGAGGTTATGGGAAGGCATTCAGGTTGGATAGCAGCGGCAGGTGGTTTAGCCGGGTCCGGTCCTGAGGAACCACCTCATATCATACTGTTTCCAGAGGTGATCTTTGAAGCAAAAAAGTTTGCTGAAGCAGTGAAACAGATTGTCAATACTTACGGTTTTTGTGTCGTTGTTGCCTCTGAAGGCATTCGATTAAGCAACGGACAATTCGTGGCCGAATCTAGTTCAAAAGATGCCTTTGGACATACACAATTAGGTGGTGTTGGGGCGACTCTTGCCGACTCAATACAACGCGATTTGGGCTATAAGGTACATTATGCGATCGCCGACTATTTGCAGCGCGCCGCAGGACACTTGGTATCAAAAGTGGACCAAGAACAAGCGTTTAACGTTGGAAAAAGTGCTGTAGAACTCGCCGTACAGGGGGCGCGAGATGTCATGGTTGTGATCAAACGCTTGTCGAATAATCCCTACCGTTGGAGCATTGATACGGCCGATGTTTCTCAGATTGCCAACATCGAGAAGACATTACCGTCAGAATACATTCGCGACGACGGCTACGGAATTACCGAAGAGGCACGTGAATATCTGCTCCCGCTTGTTAGTGGGGAATCGTTCCCAGTTTACCGAGACGGTCTACCCGATTATCAGCGGCTCAAACTTGACTTTGTCGCGCGCAAACTACCTGAATTTCAAGTGTAAACCAAGATAGTTACCACGGTAGGTAACTGACCCATGCCTGATGTTCGGCAATCACAGGTGCGATCACTAAACTGACTATAGCCATAACGTTGATAAGGATGTTCATACTTGGACCAGACGTGTCCTTAAATGGGTCACCAACAGTATCGCCTACGACTGTCGCAGCATGTGTATCTGAACCCTTTAGGTGACCTTCTCCTAACGCTCCTTTTTCAACGTGTTTTTTGGCATTATCCCAAGCGCCACCGGCATTTGCCATCGTTAGCGCAAGCAGCACGCAGCCCACAAGTCCACCACCTAACAAACCACCAAGAGCTTTTGCGCCTAAGCCAAATCCTACTAAGGGTGGTAAAAATATCGCGATAGCTCCAGGAAGAAACATTCGCGTAAGCGCAGCATCTGTGGCAATCTTGATACATTTTTCATGGTCTGGACTAGCTGTACCTTCTCTTAGTCCTGAGATTTCACGAAACTGTCGACGAATTTCTTCAATCATCTTTTCGGCCGCTGAACCCACTGCGCTCATCGTAAGTGAAGCAATGAAGAAAGCTGTCAAGCCACCGATAAATAGACCGACTAACACTAAAGGATCGCCAATGTTGAGAACAAATTCCACATCGTGAACACTAATTGCTTCGATAAATGCTGCGATAATTGCTAGTGCAGCCAAGGCAGCCGCACCAATCGCAAACCCCTTACCCATGGCTGCGGTAGTATTTCCTAGTTCATCCAATGAATCGGTAATTTTTCGTACATCTTCTCCGAGTCCTCCCATTTCCGCAATTCCCCCTGCGTTGTCGGCGACCGGGCCGTAAGCATCTACTGCCATCGTCATACCAACCGTTGCTAACAAACCTACTGCTGCAATACCTACGCCATAGAGTCCCGTGATTGAGGTTGAAATAAAAATAATCGCCGCAATACTCAAAATCGGTATAACAACGGACTGCATGCCAGTCGCTAGACCGGAAATTAAAACTGTAGCTGCTCCGGTTTTACCTTGTTCCGCTATTCTCTGTATTGGTCGTCCTGATGTGTAGTACTCGGTTGTCAACCCAATAATTATTCCACCGATCGCACCGGTTAACACACACCACCACAGATTGACACTTAATTGTGAAAATTGGGTCACTAAGAAGAATGCACCAATGATGAACAGAATGGGAGTTACTGTCATGCCTAGTCGTAATGCCAACGCTGGGTTACGATTTGATTGCGTACGTACTAGTACAATTCCAAGGATCGAACAAATTAGACCTAACGATGCTAGCGCTAAGGGTAAGAACATAATCACCCCCCTGACTTCGTCGGGATTCACTACACCTGCAAAGAGGTTCATTACGGCATCGGAACTTAGCGTTGAGGCAATTGCTATGCTGGCGATCATGGAACCGCAATAGGATTCGAAAATGTCTGAACCCATACCCGCTATATCTCCAACGTTATCGCCTACGTTATCGGCAATGACACCGGGATTTCTAGGATCATCTTCAGGGATGTTTTCTTCGGTTTTACCGACTAGATCTGCACCTACGTCAGCACTCTTTGTGTAAATTCCACCCCCGACACGAGAAAATAACGCGACGGTCGAAGCACCCATGCCAAAACCATGAATGTGATGTGCATTGACAGGATCGCTTCCAAACAGGTAATAAACTAATCCAAGTCCTAAGAGTCCAAGTGACGCAACTGCTAATCCCATGATAGAACCGCCAAAGAAGGCTGCCGATAAAGCCGCAGCTGGTCCTTTAACTTGTGCCGCTGTTGTCGTGCGTACATTTGCTTTGGTAGCGGTATACATACCGAACCAACCCGCACCTGCTGAGGCAAAAGCCCCAAATACAAAAGCGACTGCGGTCTTCCATCCCAAGTGTTGAGAATCAAGCATCAGCAGTATGAGCAGAATGATGGCAAAGATTGCCAGCAAAATATATTCTCGTCGCATAAAGGTCATCGCACCATCATGAATTTGTTGAGCGATTTCTCTAACCTTTGCTTCGCCTTCCGGATAACGTTTTACGAGCAAATAAATGACAAACGCGGCGATTAGTCCTACGATTCCAAGAATTGGCGGAATCAAGGTCAGGTTATGGTCCATAAGTTCTCCTTTGAACTCGATGAAATGGGTGAATTAGATGGAAGTAAAACAGAATTGAAATATGATAAAGAAAGGTCAATTAACTTCTCCAGTTAATCAACGGGTACAAGTCAAGAATCGCCCTGAACGACAAATTCATGTGAAAAAACCTCGCCATCTTTGGTCTTGAATTCAATCACATGTGTTGTCGTTTCACCGTTTTGAACTCCGAAAAGCATAAGGTGGTGTCCGCCCGGTTTCAAATTGAGAGATTGACTAGGTTTTATTTCCAATTGTTCTAGGAACTTCATTTGGTGTGTTCCTTGACTTTTCGTTGTAACGTGGAACTCGATTTTCTCGATTGTTGAACTGTTTGCTTCGGTAAATACGAGAGGTTCTACTCGATTGTTTTGAATCTGAACATACCCGGCGGTTGTTGTTCTTGTACCAATGAGAGGACGGATCCAGCCGTTTTCAAATTCGACTTCAACTGGTGGCTTGGAACAACCACTCAAAAGCACTAATAGTGAGGTACCCACCATCAGCCAAAAGATTGTTTCTCTGCCAGCAATTCTCACGCTTGAAACATCTTGTGACGCGTACCCAAGGTTTGTGATAGCAAGTGAACGTGCATGACTTTAGCTTGATTTAGGTGAATGTGTCTGTTTTTGGTGAGTGGTGGCCAGGGGCAGAATTGAACTGCCGACACGAGGATTTTCAGTCCACTGCTCTACCGACTGAGCTACCTGGCCGCGAAGTATATCGGCAGACGAAATTTTAAGGATAGGAAAATAGGCGCGATTACATCCAAACGGAGCAATGGGATGGTCGGGTAAACCATTGAAGGCGACTAGCACAATCATCAAGTAATTGTTGATTTGCTTCGTCGACTATGCCGAATTCCAAAAGTTTACTGTTGTACCAGTCTTATGAACGAGACGAAATCAACAATGAATCGAACTGAAGCTCTGACTTGCGGACTCCTGCAACCTTAAAGTGAATCACATTTTCATGGGTTGTGCTTGCCCAAATAAATTGGTCTCACGAACTGAGAAGTAAATTGGATGACTTGATCAAATTTCTAGATCTATCGAAATTTCAAACAACAGTTCAAGAGATTCTTCTCGTACTCGAAACCCGGTCCCGTGATTTCTAGCTCCCTTGGTTCCTTTATCGTGCAATCGCAAGTCGATAACAATGTCGCCGTCTTGGATGCAGGTTCGTAAGATCTCCTGAGAGGGACTACCTGATAACAGTGTTGCTTGGTGATAATTGAAGTATTCAACTCCGTCTCTTTCTTCCACGATTGCTTTTAC
Source organism: Gammaproteobacteria bacterium (assembly GCA_009845835.1). Classification (GTDB taxonomy): domain Bacteria; phylum Pseudomonadota; class Gammaproteobacteria; order Pseudomonadales; family Azotimanducaceae; genus Bin55. The sequence continues at coordinate 51,735 of VXYV01000025.1, forward strand.
TAACAATAGGTTGTTCAATTTGTCAGTGAATCGTTGAACAACATCCGATAAACTCCACTCTAGTATGATGTTTTGGTCGACACTTTGGTTTATGCAAATACTCCCCTCGTCCACTGAAACTTGTAAACCACGGGGATTTGGAGTAGATGTAACACTTTGGTATAACCCTAGTCTACCATCTCGGTCCTCTGAGCCGTAGCGTTTTATTGCCGTCATTGGATCCATTTTCCATACAGCCCTGTTAAACGTGAATAGAGTAGTCAGTCCAGAGTGTCCTTCTCTTCGTGTTTTCAGTTCAAACTCACCTATGTCAGGCAAGTACAAATTGTTTTCGTCAATTCCTAACAAAATCTCCAACGTGTATCCGACTCCCGTTGGTCCCTTTCGTTTTGTTCGTATGAAACCTCGAGACTTAATCTCGGATAATAGAGCTCTGATTTTGTCTCGTGTCCACCGCACTTATGTCGTGTTCCTACAAACGACAATATACTCTGATGTCATTGTCGACGATTGAACCCCCTTCAAGTTTGACGGTGAGTTTCGAGATGGCATTACTTTGTTACAAATATTCCTAACAAATATGGACTCGAAAGTCATTCCTTGACTTGTGAGAAAGGATGCCGTGATTTGATCCAGGGGAATTGTTTGATTCTTCACGAGGCGATTCCCAACAATAAAACAAACAATTCCATTTGGTTTTAGATACTTACATACATTGCGTAAAGCTCGGTAATATCCATCAAAAAAATCTGTAACAACTGAAGCGCGTTTAGAATCTAGTTCTTCAATTCGTTTGATGGTTTCAGATAGCACTTCGACGTTAGAAACACCATTTCCCGAGTTTTTCTTGTTCCCTAGTGACTTTTTGTAATAGTTTGGTTCAGCTTCGAATTCCGGTGTCAGATCGTTCGTCCATTCAAATCCGAAACTTGTGTACTGTTCGTATGCCACAGTCGTACCACTATCCCCGTATGGTGGGGATGTCAAGATCATGTCTACTTCTAAGTCAAATTCAAGGTTTGCATCCACATCTGCCCGGTGAAGGTGAATGGACGTACTAGGCAACTTGTTCTGTGTAAACACCTCACACATAATTTCCGAGTGATTGAGAAAAAGGGGGATAACTTCGTTTTTTGAGTTGTTTCTCTTTGATTCAGGCATCCGGTATCTTTTAAACTCGCCGTTGCGCGTGTACGATTGATGACGGCAAACATATGCCAAACAAGCCAAGAAAAAACTTTTGTGACGATAGTCTTTCGACTTTAAAACGTGCCGGATCCTACCGAGATCTAATACAACTTTGGGATCATACCAAGTATCAATGTTTCTGATCGAAGGTATGTCAACATCTTGACTATTAGAAACAGCGTCTTTTATGTCTTCTAACTCGTCATAGAGTGTTACTTTGTCATAAGTAGAAGTTTTAACTTTGGAAATCAACATTGCAATGGGGTTGATGTCAAATCCTATAACATCGTGTTTGCGCAATACTCCCTGTAATAGTGTTACTCCGCTCCCACAAAAAGGGTCGAGGATTGTAGAACGAGGTTTGTTGATGTACTTCTCGAGAAGATAATCGACGAGTAAAGGATGGAGCATCGCCGGGTAGGGATGAATCTTGTGACGACCACTCAATAATTGTTTGCCTCTAAAGGAGAGCGAATCGTTTTCAGTTCTGGGAAAGTACGAAGGTTCCACTTGCTCTAGTGCATCTTGTTTCTATACAGTAACTATATTTTACTGTATAGAAGTTTAGTTTGGGTTATACATTGAGACTTTTAGAAATTTTATATTGGAGCATTCCTATGTAAAAGAATCTGCTTAATTACACATTCATGTATATAACTTATCCCCTAGCCATCATTTTCCGAAGATCTTCCAATGAACAGTATGTTCCAGCTTTGTTCGCAGCGCTCGCGGCCAATGCCACACGTTGAACAGCTAAGTTTGCTGGTGTCGGAATCCCGTGTTTGCGACCTAGCGC
>VXYV01000018.1 GCA_009845835.1 Gammaproteobacteria bacterium
CACGTTGAACAGCTAAGTTTGCTGGTGTCGGAATCCCGTGTTTGCGACCTAGCGCAACAATTTCACCGTTGAGGTAATCAACTTCAATATTTCCTGTAGCACGTAGAATACTCTGTAAAGACGAGCCACCGTGTCGCTTGAATCCTTGCATTGGTACACCTCGGTTGAACTTGCGAATTGATTCCAAATCTTCAAATGTAGCAACGTCAATGCCCTCAGCTTCCAAAACCGTTAATGCTTCACTTTTAAGCGTCTCACCTATGTCGTGAGACCACTCACCACATGCTGCTTGGACCCCATTACCCAAGTTCATGAGCAGTTTCGCATACTTGAATCGCATCACGGTTGCATCAGCTTCGGAAAGAAATCCAGCAACCCGCAAGGCAGCAGTTACCGCATTCGCAGTCTCGTCAGTACCACTTGGAAAACGCCCCAAGTTGAGTGATCCAGCAGCACTGTCAGCAAAGCTAATGACTGTTCCAGGTTCTAGGTGTTCTGCCGGTAGCATCACGCACATCGCATAGACATGACTGAAATTTCTTAAAGCCATACTCTCATTTGCGACACCATTCTGACAACAAATTACCGGTACCGCATCGTGACTTGCCGCCCGAAGGTCTCCAAGTGCTGCCTCAGTTTGCTGACTTTTTACACAAAGTAATACAACGTCTTCGTCGCGCCAATCTACATCTCGAGGGTGCAATACCGTTGGGACCTGCACACGCACATCGTGGGCTGGCGAAACAAATCTTAAACCATCGCTTTGTAAGATTTCGCCATGAGTACCGCGCGCGATAAAAACCACATCGTATTTTTTAAGGTGAAGTCTTGCACCTATTGAACCGCCAACTCCACCAGCACCAAACACAATAAAACGCATCAGAAATCTTCCGTCAAAGAAGCAAAAAATGTAAAAGAACTAGAAGTAATACTAGGTTCGTGGTTCATCATGGAATAGACTGAGAGATCAATTGCGTCCAAGTAGCCGGATCTCTCGCACAAGCAAAAAACGAAGGATTTAACGTGCTCTCGGATGTATTGTAAACTCGCGGAGCGCCATCTAACAAATGAATCCCCGATCCTCCAGCCGCACAAATTATAGCGTGTGCAGCCGCAATATCCCACTCGTGAGTAGGCCCAAACCGGATAAAAAGATCAGCTTTACCCTGAGCGATCAAACACATTTTTAAACTACTTCCTACACTAATAGTTTCGACTTCGTAACCCTCTACCCGTAAGAAATTAAGAATTTTATGATTCAATTTACTCGTATTGAAACGACTCTGCACCACCCGAATCAGTTTGGAGGAATCCATCACCGGCTGCAAGGGGGTAGTCTGCTGACCAACGTGTAGAGAAGCCCGTTGTGCAACGACATCACCAACATAAATTGTGCCTTCAACAGGTACCCCAACAACGCCCAGAATTGGTACCCCATCATTAACTAGTGCTACGTTAACCGTAAACTCGTCACTTCGATTGGAGAATTCACGAGTTCCATCCAAGGGATCGACGATCCAGTATCGTTGCCAACTACGCCGTCGCTGATAAGGTGGAATAGGTTCTTCTTCAGAAATGATAGGGACGGTTGGTGTTAACGATTTCAATCCTTCGACGATTACTTCATTCGCACGTTTATCCGCATCCGTGACTGGTGTGTTGTCGGCTTTAAATGCAATCGAAAAGTCGGATTGATAAACGTCTAAAATCTCGTCGTGGGCACGTCGAACGATTTTGATAACTTCTGTTAAAATCGCTTCACTCACCACAACATCTCCGATGTTTCATGGATTCTATGTTACCCGGAAAAGGTTCGATTTAATGTTAGCTTCAAAGACTTAGTTATCCTTGAACTGTACTGAGAGCAAAAATCTCATTCTACCGGTTACGCGTTACGAACCTATGAGAATTGATAAATGGTTGTGGGCAGCACGGTTCTACAAAACCCGTTCGCGCGCCAAAAACGCGGTCGTCGCGGGCAAGATTATCGTAAACGGCGAACGGTGTAAAGCGTCTAAAGATGTTAAGGTAGGAGACTCCATCGACATTAGGATGAAGGCTGGGCGAATTGTCGTGATTGTTCGTCAGTTGAACGCAAATCGAGGTTCGGCAACGATCGCCCAAGAGATGTACGAAGAAACTGAAGCTTCAAAGGCTGAACGCACACGACAACGGGAACGCGACCCCAATGATCTATACATTGCGACCGCAAAACACGCTAAACCCGACAAAGCAGAACGAAGAAAATTAGCTCGCTTGAAGCAACGTGGACACCTGTAAATTACCAGTTCTCTGAAGTCGTATGCACATGCAAGAATGTAACCAATAAAATACACTTCTAATTCCTCGCCCGGTAAATCAACCAATCGAAGCCCTACAAGAACCTTTACGGTTCACTGATTTAAATCCAACGATTCTCGTCGAACACATTATTGAACGTGGCGAAGGTCAATTTTTGAGTAACGGTGCGATTGCGGTACGAACTGGACGACGTACCGGTCGATCGCCTAAAGATCGCTTTATCGTACGTGATTCCATTACGGATTCAACTGTTGATTGGAACGCCATTAATCAACCGTTTGCGAAACCAGATTTCGATGCTTTATGGCAGCGTGTCCAGAATTATTTAGACCAGCTTTCAAGTTATCGCGGTCACATGCACGTAGGAGCCCATCCCGATCATTATTTACCCGTAGTTGTGAATACTGAATTCGCGTGGCATCAGATGTTTGCGACCGCACTTTTCGTTCAATCTACCGATTTTAACCCCAAGTCTAAACCAGTTTGGACGGTGCTGAATGTACCCGGTTTTGTATGTGAACCGGAACGTGATAAAACTCGGTCCAATGGCACCGTGATTATCGACTTCACTGGACGACGGGTACTAGTAGCTGGAATGAGATATGCCGGTGAAATGAAGAAATCCATGTTTTCGGTAATGAACTTTTTAGTTCCCGACGACGATATTCTTCCCATGCATTGCTCAGCAAACGTAGATGCAGCCGGTAAAGTCGCTTTGTTTTTTGGTTTATCAGGTACCGGTAAAACCACGTTGTCGTCCGATGAGGAATGTTTACTCATTGGTGATGATGAACACGGATGGGGAACCGACACAGTATTTAATTTTGAAGGCGGTTGTTATGCTAAATGCATAAATTTGCAACGTGAAACAGAACCAGTTATTTACGACGCGATCAGATTCGGCGCCATTCTAGAAAATATCGATTTAAACGAGGAAACTCGAGAACCGGACTTTTTCTCAAGTAAATTTACGGAGAACACTCGCGCCGTATACCCTCGGTCGAACATTCGATTCTGTGTTCCCGATAATCGAGCAGGCGAGCCGGAGACTATTATCTTTCTTACATGCGACGTTAGTGGAGTACTTCCGCCTGTATCAATTCTTTCCAAAGAAGCGGCCGCATATCACTTCCTTTCAGGTTATACAGCGCAAGTTGGGTCGACGGTGGTGGGAGCTACTGAACCTTTTTCGGCGACTTTCTCTGCAGGTTTTGGCGCGGCCTTCTTACCACGACCGCCGCGAGTCTACGCCGAATTGCTCATGCACAGAATTGAAGCGTTTGGTTCAAAGGTATTTCTCGTTAATACCGGTTGGACGGGTGGGGCGTACAAAGATGGACATCGAATTAGCATCCCTGACACGCGTCGTATTGTTCGCGCGGTTCGTTCTGGTGAGCTTGATGAAGTACCAACAACGTTCATTCCTCGACTCAATTTAACCATTCCCACACAAATCTTTGGTATCGACTCCACGATTTTGAATCCAAGAGACACCTGGACCGACTTGGACGCGTACGATTTAGCACGCGACTCACTGATTGCAAAATTTAACGAAAATTTTGCTCAATTTGAAACCTCGCAAGCGATAGTGGATGCGGGTCCAAGTTGACTTACATGAGTGTCTCAGTTCATTATTCTTGAAATTGAGCATGTAAATGCTCTGATTGCCGTTGTTTCAACTAGCGTGACCAAGAAATTTGCATGGATAAGCCATTTCCAAGAGTCCTCGACAAGTTTAAAGGACACCTCGGTTTTCGCAAACTTCTGCACGGACTAGAAAAAGAAGCTTTACGCGTCGACCGTTATGGTTATCTGAGTCAAGACCCTCATCCAGAGGTGTTTGGGTCAGCACTAACCAACTCGATCATTACGACCGATTTTTCCGAGGCACAACTCGAGTTCATTACTCAGCCCCATCATTCGATAGAACAGTGCATGCGAGAAATGGAAGAGATACATTGCTACGTGTATCAACATCTCGACAACGAAATTTTGTGGCCTTCTAGCATGCCGTGTATGTTGAAGAGCGAACAACGGGTTCCAATCGCTGACTATGGAAATTCGAATCTAGGAAAATATAAACAACTATACCGTCGAGGTCTCGGTGTCCGATACGGCCGTTATATGCAGACCATCTCGGGGTTACATTTCAACTTTTCGATTTCTCAGGAATTGTGGAATACTTTCGCAGACTTTCAACACACGTCTAACTCCGTCGAATTTAGAAATCAATCTTATCTGTCTTTGATTCGGAACTTTCGCAGATACTCGTGGTTGTTGCTGTACCTGTTTGGTGCTTCGCCAGCCGTTTGTGGTTCGTTCCTCGCTGGGCAAGAACATGACTTGCAGTCGGAAGACTCGGATACGTTTTATTTGCCGCACGCTACCTCATTGCGTTCCGGGAGGTTAGGGTATCAAAGTAAGGTACAGTCGCAATACCCAATTTCATTCAATTCTATATCAGACTATGTTGAGTCAATGGTTAAATTGCTCTCGCTGTCGTATCCGCAATACGAAGAACTTGGTGTTCACAATCGGAGCGGCCAGTTTCAGCAATTGTCGACCGCGATCTTACAAATTGAAGCCGAAAGCTATGGTGTGATTCGACCGAAACCAAGAGCACAAACCGGACTACGACCCATCGTTGCATTACAAAAGTTCGGCATCGAGTATCTTGAGATCCGTTGCCTTGATCTCAATCCATTCTGTCCGACTGGTATCGACAAACAGACTTTGTACTTCTTGGATGTTTTTATGTTGTGGTGTTGGATGCTTATCAGTCGATTAGATTCCCCCACAGTTTGGGACGAGGTGCACCACAATCAAGCAGTCACTGTGAACAATGGGAGAGCTGCTGAAACTACTATTTCACTTGACGGAGTCAGTCATAACCTGAGGGATCTGGGTACTACGATTGTCGAATCCATGGTACCGCTAGCTACCATTATTGACGAAGTATGTGAAACCACGAAACACTCAGAGTCTGTTCGTCTGCAACTACAGAAGTTGGCAGATTCTGAATTGACTCCATCGGCCGAGATTCTGAGCGAGATTCGATTAAATCAACCAACGTACTATCATTTAGTCTCTGACTGCGCGAAAAAATATCAGCAAACTTTTTTAGCTACATCTTTACCACTAGAACGCGAGCAAGCCATAGATTCTGAAGCAGCGCGTTCGATCAAACAAGAGCGAGCTATAACACAAGCCGATCGTCTGACTTATGAAGAATATCTTGAAGAATCTGCTGTGGTTGATTTTTCCGCGTGAATCATTTGATGCATTGTTGGTTGGCGCGTCGTTGCGAGGGGCACATTGCGGGTGGTTTTTTAGGGGATTTCGTTAAAGGCAGAATACCGAACGCATTGCCCGAAGACTTACAACAAGGGATACGTTTACATCGATATATCGATCGAATTTCCAACCAAATGCCAGAGATGCGAGAAACTTATTGGCGGTTTGGAACATCTTTACGGAGAGTAGCGCCAATTTTGTTGGATTTGATCGCAGATCATTTGCTTGCCAAACAATGGGAACGACACGGTCAGGGAGATTTAGAACAATTTACTGCTCGTTGTTACGCTACCATTAGTAAGTATCCCATGTCTGACGAAGCGAAGCGAGTTTATAAATACGTGAAAAAAGTAGATTTGTGGAAAACCTATGATGATTTTGGCACAATGGTGACCGTAATGCATCGCATACTAAAGCGACTTAAATTTACCGATCGAGCACCAGAACTAGTAAATATTAAACCTAAACTAGACGACTTTTACCAAGACTTCTTAAAATATTACCCTATACTCGTCCACAAAACTGACCAGTGGCTACAACAGCATAGCAACGGTCTCACAAGTACTACTGAAACAATTCCAACCCCAATCGTTCAATGAGTAATTTCACCAAAAATTTGCACCGCGGTTTTGTTCGCATGGACCAATTTTTGGGTCGTTATCTACACCATGCCGAAACATGGAATGTCGCGGTACTACTGTTCGGAGGAACTGCACTCCTCCTAGCACTTACATTAGAGTATGTGTTCATACAAGAACCATGCAATCTCTGTTTAACCCAACGTTATTTCATGTTTTTTGGTACGCTAATTGCCATGCTGGGATTAGTCATCGACCCTCGCCTTGGGATTTTGCCAGTACTATCAATCTTTTCGTATATTGGCGGGACGGTGTTTGCCTTTCGCCAGCTTTGGTTGCAAGATAACCCTCACTTGGCGGTAGAATGTACGGAGAGCCTCGCTTTTATGCTTGAATATGGCGGGCCAATGAAAGAAATTCTAAAGGCTTTTATGGAAGGTTCTACCGACTGTGCTGAACCCTCTATGATTCCCAAGTTGTCGCTCCTTGCTCTTGTGATACTAATTACGATGTCAGTTTTTCAACTATTGTACGGGCCACGCTCGAAGTACTAGAGTCTCACTCCTCTGATTCAGTTCAGAAACGTCTCCTTCAGATTTGGTGAACAGCTTCTTTTTGAAGATCTGTCGTTCACAGTCCATGCCGGACATAGGGTTGGTTTGGTTGGTCGCAACGGCGTGGGTAAAACCACCATTTTTCGTCTCCTTCAGGGGCAACTGCGCCCCGAAGAGGGTGATATTGAGCAACCTCGGCGTTGGAAAACCGCTTCACTGATTCAAAACTTACCACCTTCGGACTTGACTGCACTCGAATTTGTTATGCAAGGAGATCGAGAGTTGTTCGTCCTCAAACAACAAATTGAACAAGCACAGGCAACAGGAAATAATGATCGTCTTGCACAGACTATTACTGAGTTCGATAATTGTGGTGGATTTCAACTAGAAACGAATGCGAAAGCTGTTCTAGCCGGTCTAGGCATAGCTAGTGAGGAATTTCACAACCCTCATCGAGCATTTTCAGGTGGTTGGCGGATCCGTCTTAACCTTGCACAGACCCTTATGGCACCCTCAGATCTATTGCTACTCGATGAACCTACTAATCATTTAGATTTAGAGGCAACGAGTTGGCTACGCCGTTGGCTCAGTAAATACTCAGGTACGGTTCTCACGATCGCGCATGATCGTGAGTTCTTGGACAGTCTAGCCGATCAAATTGTGCACGTTCAGCAAGGTAAAGCATATACCTACAAAGGGGGATACACTAATTTTGAGAAACAACGTGTTGAAACTCTTGTACATCAACAAGCGCTTGAAACACGACAACAACAGGAGCGTGCCAGAATCCAACGATTCATTGATCGGTTTCGGGCTAAAGACAGTAAAGCTAAACAAGTGCAGAGTCGAATTAAACTCTTAGAACGTATGGCACCGATCTCGATTCTTCGAGAACAATCTCCATATCAATGTGATTTTTCGGCACCCAAGCGTTTTGATCAACCGATGGTTAGTTTCGACGATTGTTCATTGGGTTATGGGGATAAGTTGGTGATCGAAAGTTTCACGCAACGAATTTATCCGGGTGATCGTATCGGTGTGTTAGGGATAAACGGTTCTGGTAAAACTACGTTGCTGAAGGCCTTGGTGCAATTTTTAGCACCTTTAACTGGTAGCGTTAAGTTAAGTAAACATTCAACGGTGGGCTACTTTGCCCAACATCAAATTGAGCAACTGAACTTAGCTCAGAACTCGCTGCAACATTTGCAAGATGCGTCACAACTTTCTACACAGGAATCTCGCAACCTGTTGGGGGCATGGGGATTCCGCGGGGACGACATCTTGAGACCAATTGAACAATTGAGTGGCGGCGAACGCGCGCGCCTCGTACTCGCGACGATATCTCTGAATGACAATGCAATTTTGGTTCTTGATGAACCAACCAATCACTTGGATATTGAAATGCGTGATGCCTTAGCCAATGCGCTGAACGATTTTGGTGGCGCAGTAGTAATCGTAGCTCACGACCGACATTTGCTAACTGAATGTGTGAATGACTTTTGGTTGATACGTGATAAAAAAGTGTCGGATTATGAAGGGGATTTAGAGGATTACGAGAAAGACCTCGTTCGATTTCCTTCAGACGCTAAACCAAATCGCATGGATTCGCAAAAATCGCGTAGGAAAGAAAGGGCTAATCAACGGCATCGCGATGCTTCGTCCCGTAAAGAACTTGTCGTCATTGAACAACGGCTTGAGGTTTTGACGCAGACCAAACTCAATTTACAAGCAAAATTCACCGACAAAACGACGGTTCAATCTGCTGCTCGCGATGAACTCAATCGATGGCTAGCAGAGTTTGATCAAACATCTAGGGAGATCGAAAAACTTGAAGAACAGTGGTACGGCATCATGCAAAAACTCGACTCCTAACTGTCGTATCGAATATTCAATTTTCACAAAGTCCGAGTTTTGTTACCATATAAATACGATCAACCTTTTTAGGTATAGTTTTTATGTTTTACAAACACAACATTGGTATATTGCTAGCTACCTTAATCGTGGCTCTGTTTATTCCAAA
>VXYV01000058.1 GCA_009845835.1 Gammaproteobacteria bacterium
AATAGTGACAGCTAATACGAAATATCGTTCACAACACGGTAAGAAATACGCAAAGTTTTACCTTTTGTTTTTTGCATGTCACGAATTAAGGACTCGCGTTTCGTTCAATCTGTGATGGTGGTTTTTTAGTAGTTACTCATAGACATCAAGGCGCCTCGCGACTTCTTCGAAGGTGTCGATCATTTCCAATATTGCCGGGTGGAGAGTTTCCTGTCGTAATTCGTTAGTGATCTCTCGACAACTGGGGGGTCAGGAGCTTTGTCTTTGTCGTAAATTGATGTGTTATACGGTGGTGTACAAAAATGTTGCACAGGTGTTTTATGATCAAACTTGATCAATTTCCCCTTGGGCTTAATGTTTTTCCCAAACATTGGTATGAGTTGCCTTCGCTTCTCCAATATTCAAAAAGTTCTTTGACTCTTTCGTCACTAATGAGATCGCCATAAAGAATTGGAAAGAGGACTGGAATGTAGACTTTAGGTGCTTCGGTTTTGCCAGGGAGTGACCCTGGGGGGATAAAAATTAGGCTGGGCTCTTCTACATCTTCAGTTCCAGTGTACTCTTCACATTCTCTTGGGGATACCACCCTAATATACGAAATAAGGGTCTATTCATCGTCTTGGTTACATTTTTTAACTAAATCAGCAGTTATTTGAACGATAATACCCCGAAAAACGCCACTACAAATTGAACGAAACATAAGTCCTTAATACCGATTACCACAATGCGTACGTGAACGATTAAGTGCCGTTCTGCTTGATTTTGACAGAAGGTAACCTTGCGATCATGGATTCTAGGAGTTGTCGTTGTCACTGGGTAGTGACAACGACAGTCGAATTCTTGAACCGGCTAACGGTACTCTTGGCACGCGAAGAGCTCACCGGAATTTTCGTTCTACTGCCATCGCCGGACGGTGTAATACACACGTTCCACGATCACTTTACCCTCGTCAGGCGGGACACCGCGGACTCATTTACCGACCAGTTTCAGGAGGTCAACCATGAAACTACTTTTCTACCATCATGCTTCTAGCCCGTTTAATCGCTCGCTAACAGGTCGTAAAGCACCAGACACTAAACCCCCAATCAACGTTTTTAGTTTCTATCACCACCGAGGGCTTTATCACTTCCTAGGTAAGTTCTCACACTGGTGGAGAATACCACCAGCATCATGCCGAACCCATATCGCTAGCCAACGATGGGGTAAACTCTTGCTGTTTAGGTGAAACACCACTGACACTAAAAACCGCAAACTTTAGGCGCGGTATCCCCTCACGATAGACCTATTACAGAGCTTGTAGGCGTTTCGGCGCTGCAAGAGTCATCAAAATTGTGTAACTCAGAGTTTGAAATACTAACTATTCGAATAAAATAAATCGATTAAATCAAAATTACAAAAAGTACACCGATAAGAGATCAATAACAAACATGCAAACCCAACTCTCTGAATCTATTAATGCGTCAATTAAATCTGGGGCTGAAAACCTCAACGGTAGCTCTTCAACCTCAACCATAAATGCAAATGCGCGGGACACGCGTGAGCAACCCTATTCAAGTCCAAGTGGATCGCTCCACAAATTGCTGCACCGCTTTGGCGGTAAAACCATCTACGTCCATGATCAACTCTATTTGACGAGGTACTATCTTTTGGGAGATGGTAGTGGGCAAGGTTTCGAAGTTTATGTCCACCACATGCATGCCGTCGATAGTTTTCGCTGGCTCCACAACCACCCTTGGAATTGGTTCTTATCTTTTGTGTTTCGTGGTTCCTATGAGCAAGACACATTCAATAGAGAGACTAGTGTAAATAGGAAACAAACCATTCGATGGTTTAATTTATTCCGTGGACTACACCGGTATCACGCGATCCGATCTCTTCCGAAAGGACATGCTTACACATTAGTCATAGCACCACCAAAGATTAAAGACTACGAGTGGGGATACTGGGACGATAACACTGGGCGACACATACCAGACAACAAAATTGGTCACGAATCAGCACATATCGAGGTGTTTGGTTCAAAGGTGCTGAAAGACTAGGTAAAAACTGCTAGGCAACCGGTCTTAAACCGAAGCACTTAAAGTTGTTTCGGTATCCGTTTCTACCATCACTTCATTGAATTCCAACTTGTTGTCTACGACATCTACAAGTATCGTACTCTTCGGAGTGAACTCACCAGCCAGCAACTTTTTTGCTAACGGATTCTCGATTCGTTGTTGAATCAATCGCTTTAGTGGTCGCGCCCCATACAAAGGGTCGATTCCAGCTTCACCCAAAAACTCGAGGGCTAAATCCGACACTTCGAGTTGATATTCTTGCATCGCGACTCGATCTTTTAACCGCTGCACTTGAATGCTGGCGATCGCTCGAATGTGTTCAGATTGCAAAGTGTGAAATACGACGATCTCATCGATTCGATTGACGAACTCTGGACGAAACTGTCGTCGGACAATTTCTGTAACTTGCCGTTTGATCGTTTGATGATCTTGCGTCCTATTGTCGACTAGCGTTTCAGAACCAAGATTTGAGGTCATCACAATGACTGTGTTCCTGAAGTCTACGGTTCGACCCTGACCGTCTGTTAATCTACCATCTTCCAATACTTGTAGTAGGATATTAAAAACATCAGGATGGGCTTTCTCGACTTCATCCAATAACAAGACACAATAGGGTTTACGTCTGACTCTTTCGGTAAGATAACCACCTTCGTCGTAACCGACATATCCCGGTGGAGAGCCAATCATTCTCGAAACCGAATGTTTTTCCATAAACTCAGACATATCCAACCTAACTAATGCTGCTTCGGTATCGAATAGAAATTCCGCGAGAGCTTTACAAAGTTCGGTTTTACCGACCCCGGTTGGTCCCAAGAACATAAATGAGGCATTCGGACGAGACTCTTCTGCTAACCCCGCTCTACTTCGGCGAATCGCGTTCGCTACTGCGTTTACAGCTTCGTCTTGCCCAACGACCCGGTGGTGAAGCTCAGTTTCCAATCGCAATAGCTTTTGTTTTTCGCTCTCTAACATCCGAGCCACAGGTATCCCTGTCCAAGCCGATACAACCTCAGCTATTTCGTCTTCTGTAACCCTAGTACGCAATAACGTCAAAGGCTGTTTCTCATCTTGTTTAGCAGATGCCGACATGGAAGCCTCGATCGCACGTTCTAGCTCTGGTATCTTGCTGTACCGAAGTTCCGACATTTTCATCAAATCACCGCGGCGTTCAGCAGCGTCGTACTCCAATCGTGCCGCTTCGAGTTGTTCTTTGATGTGATGCGTACTTTGCACCGACTGCTTTTCTGATTGCAAAATCTTGTTAAGATGATTCAATTCTTTTTCAGTTGCACGAATCGAATCTTCGAGTTCAGCTAAACGTTTCACCGACTGCTCATCAGTTTCTTTCTGCAAAGATTCACGTTCCATCTTCATTTGGATCACGCGCCGATCCAAACGATCAACAGCTTCCGGTTTAGAATCGATTTCCATCCGGATTCTGCTCGCTGCTTCATCTACTAAATCAATCGCTTTATCCGGTAATTGTCGATCAGTAATATAGCGATGAGATAACGTCGTGGCGGCGACCAGTGCCGGGTCTGTGATTTCAACACCATGATGCACCTCATAACGTTCGTTCAATCCACGGAGGATCGCGATCGTATCTTCGACCGTTGGTTCATCTAACTGTACGCGTTGAAATCTACGTTCTAACGCGGCATCTTTTTCAATGTACTTCCGGTACTCATCTAAGGTGGTCGCACCCACGCACCGAAGTTCGCCACGTGCCAAGGCAGGTTTAAGCATATTACCAGCGTCCATGGCACCATCACCTTTGCCAGCACCCACAAGTGTATGTAACTCGTCGATAAACAAGATCACAGTGCCTTCTAAATGGGCAAGTTCTTGTAAGAGGGATTTCATACGCTCTTCAAACTCACCGCGGTACTTAGTGCCAGCAACCATCGCAGCTAGGTCTAATGCCAATGCCTGCATGTCCTTCATACTCTCCGGCACTGTTTTGTTCACGATTCTCTGCGCTAGACCTTCTACTACGGCGGTTTTTCCTACTCCGGGTTCACCGATTAAGACTGGGTTGTTTTTCGTTCGCCGCTGCAAAACCTGTAAGGTTCTCCTTATTTCATCGTCTCTTCCAATAACGGGATCAAGTTTGCCAGACTCAGCTTTTTCCGTCAGATCGATTGTGTACTTCTTGATTGCTTCCCGTCTTTCTTCGGCGTCAGGATCAACAATCTTTGCACCTTTTCGAACACTTTCTATCGCCGACTCTAGAGCTGGCTTTTGTACACCATTTTTACTCAATAGCTCGGCTAAGGCATGCTTAGCTTGAAAGAGTGCTAAGACAAAGAGTTCACTAGCGATGTATTCATCTTCTTTTTTTAGGGCTAGTTTTTCAGTGGAATTGAAAACAGCATTGAGGTTACGACTCATCACAATCTCACCATCGCCACCAGTTACTTGTGGTAATTTTTCAAGTGTGGTGGCTACATCTCGCTTTATGTTTTCGAGTCTACCTCCTGCTACCGCGAGAAGGCTAGGAATGGTACCGTTCGACTGTTCTAGCATCGCCGACAGTACGTGGACGGGTTCTAAACTTTGATGGTCATTTTTGACCGCGATGCTTGGCGCGTCTTGTAACGCGTGTTGAAATCCTAGTGTTAGTTTGTCAAATCGCATACTGCTTTTAAGAGTTTTAATTGTCCGTAAATCAATATGAGGTCAGAATCAGAAAATTCAAGACTGGGTCTCGGTGGGGTTGGTTTAACCGAGCGGACTCGCCACACGTCAAGGTGTAGCAATAGTTTGGCTAGTCGTTACAATTTTTAACACAGCAAACACCCAAGATAAGATTTATGGCAGATGCATATAAAACTTCCGAAATCTACCAAGTTCCCGACTCTAATCTTAGCGACACCGAACAAGATAAACAACAAGATGATATCAAAAACTGGGTAAGAAGAAAGCTCGACGAAAACCCAACTTTTTGGAAAAAGTTCTGCGCTTTTACTACCCCGACCAAAAGCGAAACCATTTATTTTTATCTACTCGGCATCATAATAGGAGTCTCATTGGCGTTGTTTCTGTTTACTCTTGGAGCACGTAGCAACATAGCGAACTTGATTGTCGACATAGTGCAAAGACTGTTTACGTTTTTCCAGTAACAGTCACTTACAACCGCTTGAAATGTTCCCGAGCAGTCCGGATTTTGAATTCTCGTTGTTCATAAGGTTGTGCCATTCGAATACTACAAAATTAATGTCTACCTCAAAACAACTAGCTGAATCACTCAAAGATACATTCGATAATATCGATGTACCCGCTCGTATCGAGCGTCTACGTCAAGGACGTGAACAAACCGGTGAATCGCCAATTGCAAGGGAGGACCACGCCCAATCCGTTAACGACTACTACGATATCGCGACCGACTTAGCCCAATGGGGATGGAGTCAATCTCTCCACTTCGCTCCAATAAAAAGCGGTGAGTCCACTGCTCAAGCGATTGCGAGACACGAAGACTTCATGATCGAAAGGTTGCAACTTGACAGTAGTAAACGAGTCGTCGATGTGGGATGTGGAATCGGTGGACCAATGCGCCGAGTCGCGCAACAATCTGGTGCCAATGTCCTGTTAATCAACAACAACGAACGTCAACTTGATCAAGCGAAAAAGCTAAATCAAGCAGCAAATGTCGACCATTTAGCAGAGTATTTGCACTGTAACTTTATGGATATGGGTTGTTTAGAAGAGAACAGTTTCGATGCCGCTTACGCAATCGAATCTACGTGCCATGCACCCGACAAGATTAAAGCCTTCGAACAGATTTACCGAATTTTGAAACCGGGTGGTCTATTTTGGGGACAAGAATTCGGTCTCACTGACACTTATGACGAAAATAATCCCACACACAGATCAATTGTGACAGAAATTGTTGAAACGATGGCGCTCGGTGAAGTCTTTCACCTTAATCAAATCGCTCCAGGTCTAGCAAAAGCGGGTTTTAAAATTCACGAATGTGAAGATCTCGCGCTGAAATCTGACATTCCTTGGTATGCCCCGTTCAAAGGTGGATACGAACGTTCGTTACATTCGTTTCGCGCTACACCTCTGCAACGTTCAATCACCTTGATGAAAGCACGTTTAGGTGAAGTTTTCGGGGCCGTACCGAAAGGAACAGTTGACTTAATTAAGTTCCTTGAAGAAGGTGCAACTGCGTTAATTAGGGCAGGCGAACTGGGAATTGTTACGATACTCTGCTGTTTTCTCGTTGAAAAACCTCGCTAGTTCAAAAGGCATTTCTGTTAAACACTCTCATTCAGATTAATTGAAACAGATCGGATCCCAACCGAATTTTAGCCGCCCACACCCTGCTTTGCAGTGTTCGTATTCACTAAGGGAACAGGACATCGTAAAAAGTGGAGTTGACAAACATTAGATTATCGACTCGTAAATTCGAGATTGTCGCACTCTAACATAGTTTAGTTCCATAGAAGACAGAAAACACCTATTTTTTTCAAGATCAAACTGAACTAGGTCTTGCAGCGAGCGTCAACTTACATCATTCTTGAGACCTTTGACCCGACCATGTCTTGTAACAGGAACGAATGGTAAAGTATTGCATGTATGTGTAAAACGTTCCCATTTGTGAAAACTATTGCGTTTCAATTTCACTCTTATGTTGTAAAAATATGTGTATAATATACACTTGAAAAAGCACTGTCGTTTTCACTCATTCACACTGGTTAGAACACAAGGAAACCACCTATGAAAACACATACAATAATCGTTGTACTGCTAATATTACTAGGCACCTCGATATATGCCAGCAGCGAGGTTGAAGGTTTTACCAAAGATGGATGTACAGGTGACTCGACGACAGCTCCGAGTTTAGCTGAGTTAGACGAGATGCACAAAAAAACAGACGAAAATGGCAAAAAATGGGTTTTTAAGTCGTATTACCTCACGGCCACAAAAGCACCATGCTTGGAGTACGATATACCCACAGTAACTGCTATTGGAACTCGACATCCAGGCGGTGGTTATTCCGGCGGAGGCGGAAACACCGGAGGATACAGCGGGGGTGGTTCAACCAATAACGACAGGCTTGAAGCACTACAAGCTCTTGTGGATGCTCTTGAGGCGGAGAATTTTGACGACGAAGCCAATCAAGCACTTTTCGAATGTTGGAAATCTAAAATACCTAATTTAGCCGAAATGATTAATTGGGTTGGCCCAAAAACTAAAGCAACTTGGCAAGAAGACCCTCCGTTTCAGTGGCAAGTAGTCAGAGATAAAAAGGCTACCAACGCTATGGGAAGTGTTGACTATGTTGATGGTGTATTAACCGCTACACTTTATCGCAAAAACATAGCTGATTTCGCGAGAGCGAGAAACGCTAAATTTAGTCACGTGGCCTTGGCTGTTCAACTACATGAATTAACTCATATCATGCAATGGTTACACGACGCAGGCGATGATGATGGTATAGCCATCCCGTCACCGTATGAGTATTTCGGAATGGAACAAGAAGCATATCACTATCCCGAAGACTGGTATCGTACGCTTGTGGGTTCACCACCTTTTCTACCAGAAGCTAACGTTTTATATAAATCTTTCCCAGGCGGATTCAGACCTAAAAGAAAAGAATATCAAAACTTGGAAAAAGAACTTCAAGAATTGAACAATAAACTTGCCAAGTATCAAGAAAGGATCGCAAACGGAGAAGAACTCGATGAAGACGACCAAAAAGATATAGAAAATATAGAAGAAAGTATAAAAGACACCAAAAACGAGATGGATGAAAAAGCCGAGTGGTTTTACAAAGACGAGAATCAGCCCGAAATAGACACTGCCCCCAACATGGGTTATGATCGAAACTCCGACATTGATTGCACTTCACCAGAAAATGAAGATAGTGACGAAAACGATAGCGAGTAAGCGAAATGAAAACTAACCTGCCATTCAAACTCTGGTTAGGCATCGGCGGGCTCTGCCTCATTGCACTGAACGTGGTAGTTTTCTTGTGGTTAAGAAGTACCCCGCCGCCAATAACCGCCGAACTCCCGACTATATCCAATAACCCCATCACGACAGCGAGTCCAACGCCAACCCCAACGGCCCCAACCGCTACACTTGTCAGTCCTCGACTACCTCCAATTGATTACCCCCAGGGTTCAGTCGGCCACGCATGTGCAGTGAACGAATTTCCACCTTATCACTGGTACTCAGATCTAGACTATGACACTCGGCGTAACTTGGAAAATCACCCATTCTATGATAGCAACGGCGATCGAAAAGTGCTAAAAGGAGAATGTAACTCAGCGTTAGAACGCCATATCAGCTCGATCAATCCTTACCTTTGGGGAGCACACGACGAAAATCGGCCAGTGAACCGCGCGTTTTCTTTTATCGTCATCGATAACCCCTTGACTTTTGAACGAATCTTCGCAGATCCGGCAGGGGATTTTGCGCGAGTTCAAGAAGCTTTTGCACGTCCCGAGTGCCAACTTGGTCATAACGCGGAAAGTAATTGGGAACTCAACGAAATCTGCCACGCCGACGCCATTCTCAACTATGCACTCATTACGCGGTTCTGCTACAACAATGAGTACCAAAACGGCTACAAAAACTGGGTCTCAGAGCGCACTCATCAATATT
>VXYV01000009.1 GCA_009845835.1 Gammaproteobacteria bacterium
CTACTATACGATACTCTGCAATTCAATTAGTTTTTTTATTTTCACATAAACCTCAGTAAACCTTGACAAAAACGGCTAAATGTGTACAATAAATATAGTATAAAAAAGTTGAAAAACTAACTAAAAAAATACTATACAAGACTTTTTAAATTGGAGGTAAACATCACGTATGAAGTTTCGAGAAATTGATAGGTTAATCCCTAAATCGCTAGTTTGTGGAGAGAAACGAAAAAAACTACTTGAAACTCTGGAATGTTCCACAGGGCAATTTGAATCCCAACCGCAAAATCGAGACGGTAGAGGCGTGAAACAAAAAATTCGAAAACAGGTAACAGTCACAATCAAACATATTAAGAGTGCTTTGCGCCAGTTGGAACACCATGAAGATGCTCAAGTCAGACACAGTGCAAAAAAACTTCTCAAATCCATTCCCCATGTCAAGTATTCCGAACTTGCTCGTAGAGCTTCTTCATTCTGCGGTAGGGTTAAAAAGTCTTCGCACCGATTAAATGAACAACAGTTGCGGAAGAATAGTCGTACACTCGACATTTCAAAATCGATGAAGTTGCAAGAGGTTCGCTCGTTAGACTTTTTGCAAGAGGTGGGACGCCGCTTAGAAAATTGTGTGGCTCGCCGTTGTTTCGCGCAAACTTATCTTCAAGAGGTCAGAGACGGCTATCATGAACTTTGGGCAGTATATAAGTGGCGAAGAATGGTAGGATTACTTAATGTCGAGACTTGGATGAGTCATATTTCGGATAGAGTAGTTCGTGAATGTAGCGCGAAAAGACGTTTACCGCTGGAATTGAGTCGAGAAGAAGCGTTCAAAGTATTGAAGAGTCTTTCAATAACGGATGTAGAGGCTGAGACTTTTGTACGAGTTGGTGCTTTTCCAATGTTTCTTCGTAAAGACAAAGAGCACGCTGTTCCTTTGTCGATTTATTACGGTACCAAATCGCATCGTGTTTGGCAGTTCTCCGATCGTATTGTCGTCGGTACTACAGATACGCAGTCTGATGAACCAGCTGTATGGGACCCAACAAAAGTGAAATGGTCACAATTCAAACTAGTTTCGACGGACGAGTGGGAAACCTTGGATGAAGAAGAGGACACTGAGAACGAACTCAACCAGTGGGTTGAAATGGGTAGCAACAACTATCTGACAACTGGTAATCTGCTTCAGATCGTTGTGAGTCAAATTAATTTGAAACAAATTATTCAGTAGTGAAACCGAGGAGGAATATGTGAACGGAAGGCGGTTTGAAATCAGTTCAGCACAACAAGGCGAAACTACGCTCTTCCATAACTCTTCAATCTTTCCTTTAACCTATTTTTAGTCTAGCCTTAAACACTATACAAGCGAAAGAAATGTGGATCGTACGAATCTCCAATTCATACTCAGTTTCCGACCAATGGTTGTATTCAATAGGAGTATGTCATCACTGAGGTACTAACTTAATTTCCGAATTCATAAGTTACCGAAACTCTTACAGTTCGAGGATGCTGGAAGGCTGCAGGAAGTCCGAAAGTTGGTGAAGCCGCTCGGGTTGCTTCATCTGCGATTTCCCGAACTTCAAGTACTCCATCGCTATCGAATACGTTGAATACATCTACTTTGATAGAAACGGTGTGAGATTGATATTGCTTCCTGAACTGTACTCCCAAGTCTAAATTGAAAATACCTTCCGTTCTACCGAGAGATCCACGTGGTACAAACCAACCTTGTTGGTAGAAAGAGGAAGCACCGTACGCGGCTGCGTATGGGTCAGTTGGGTGAACACCAAAGGCATTTTTTGGACGCCCGTGGATATAGGAAGCAGATGCACTCACTTGCCATGATTGTTGCCAATTGTGTACGCCGGCTACCTTAACGGAGTGTCGTCTGTCGTTAGGTAGGTTTCCGTAAGCACCTTCCATGAGTCCTGCAAAATCGAACAAAGTCGTAATCCCAGCATCAGTTTGACCATTGTCAGAACGAACTAAACCTTCGTAGTTGCCATAGCTGTGTGACCAAGTGTAGGTAAGGTTTACGTAGGAATCTAGCATCCAACTTTGCCGGAATTCCAATGTAAGACCGTGATACTTCCGTACCGGTGTTGGAAATCCTAGTTCGGTTGCGCTTAACCTGACTAATTCTGCTATACCGTCTCCATCAAGGTCGAATCTAGTGGAGACGTCGGTTCCTGGGTTCGTCAAAATATAGTGGAAAGCGCCAGGAACACCAACTCCTTGGTCGATTGTAATATCTTCGATTGCTCGCCCTAAATGCCGGAATGTATATGTGATACCACCACGCCGATTCTTCGAAAATTCAGTCTCGAAACCTAAGATAAACTCATCTTGGTACATTGGTTTTACGGTTGTATCAATAACTTGATCTGCGGGTTTTACCTTACCGTCCCCATATACAGTCGTTGATCCAATTTTGTATCCCAAGACAGTACTCCCGTCTTGTGCAATTGGTCCATCAAAAGTGTACCATTCTTGCGTAAACAGTTCACGTCCAGCCAGACGAACGTTCGTATTGTTGGCTATAGGAAGGTGATATCTTCCAAAGTTCGCGAACAATCTCGCAATTCCACGTTTTCCTACACCCCACACAACTCCAAGTCTCGGTGCCCACTGGTTCTGCATGCTGATGAATGTTTCACCAACAGCGTTCCGGTTATGGAAGGTTTCGTTCCGCACTCCAACTCGAAGACTTACGTTGTTTCTAACTGACCATAGATCTTCGATGTACCATGCTCGTGCTGTTGTTTTGAAACTTCCTCCCCGCTGATACAAACGATATCTAACAAGTTCTGTAATGCCGTCAGGAACAATTCCACCATTACTGAGTGTTGTTCCTGGAGTAACCGTGTAGTATCGAAAATACTCTCCTCCATCTGGTCCTGCATACTGGTGCTTGTCTTCAGACACATTAGTTTCGTGGTCGAGTCCAAAACGTAGTAAATGGTGAGAAGAAAGCGAAACTTCGAAGTCAGTCCGGTATAGATCTCGTGTATCTTGACTAGTTCCCGGTAATAAAATTTTCCAACATCCTATCGGGATTGATTGACCACTTCGAGAGTCTATAGCAGCTGGACATAGGTCGTCGAACTGCGATCGGCTACTTCGCTCATATTGATTTATGCCTGCCAGTATGGACACGGTGAAGTTGTACCCAAAATTACCGACGTAATTAGCGATAAAATTTTGACCACCACTGTTCGAGTATCGGTCTCCCTCAAAACTACCGATTCTCCCTGAAGACTTATCCCAGAGATACGTCGAAGTCTTATTGGAGTTTTCATCTGAAAATGCGGTGAGTTCAATTCGCTGAGAGTCATTCAAAATCCAATCGACTTTAGCACCCCAGAACGGGTCGTTATTCCTAGATTTATAAAGTCGATTACTAGGCGAGTAGTCTTCACTTCGATAATCGCGACCCTGATAAATCCCATAAAGGTAAATGTGAGGGTAAAGTAGGGGACCACTGGCTGAGACAAAATATTGGTTTGAGAAATGTTTGTCGAGACTATTGAAGGATACGTGGCCGCCTGGTTCAGTTGGGTGAGGGACATTCGGGCTATAACTGCGTAGTGACTCTGGTGTGGTAATGTACCCCATACTCGCTGACCAGGTGTTACTCCCGCGTTTAGTTATACCGCTAAACACTCCACCCGTGGATCTACCATATTCAGCACTGAAACCACCGGACTTAAACTGAAATTGATCGTAAAACTTGAATGGAATGGAACTTCCACCTAGTCCTCGGCGAAAGTCAGTGACATTCATACCATTTATGTAGTAAGTGTTCTCGGCAACAGATGAACCACTGAAGGACACAAGATTACCGAAGGCTTTATCACCAGCAAGAGTTCCTGGAGTCAATAACGCGACCGATTCAATGTTGTTAAACACGGGGAGACTTTCTACGTCTGTTGCTGTCAATATGGTTGATTTTTCGACTGAGGAAGTATTCAAAAATGAGTCTGAAGTCCCGATCACGATGACTTCTTCCATCGCACCGACTACTAGGTCAAAGTTGATTGTGATCCCTTCACCCGCTAATACCGTTGTAGTTCGGGTAGACTTCTTGTATCCGTCTTTGGTTGCTGTAATCTCGTAATTGCCGGGTGCAAGACGAGAAAAATAGAAAGTACCAGATTCGGTTGAGACTATTATTCGATTTTGGTTAGTATCTAAGTTCAGGACCGTCACAGTCGTGTCTTCGGCTGAACTGTTTTCGATTGTTACGGTGCCTTGGATTGAACCTGTATTTTCAGCTGCGGGAGTAGAACTTACTAAAAACACTGCTATAGTCATTATCAGGGTTTGTAAGTAACACAAAATCTTCCTAATCATTTGTTTTCTCCTTTGTTGTTCTACTCATAGAACGCGCAACTTTCAACTGACAACAATCTGTGACTTAAAAATTGAAACCTGAGAAATTTCGTCCTAACATATAAAAATTAACGCTGAGACTTGTTTGATTTGATCGAGGAACATGATATTCAAGAATGACATCTTTTCTAAAATATCTCGCTAACTTGCAACGAAGTCTCCGACTCGAATGTATCCCATTTGTTTCTACAGATTTTTGAGAAGTGTCATTGTTACCGTTATTTTTACGGTATCAGTTTCGTTCGCAACACTAGTTGGTGCTGATACAAACTCTCAGTCTGACGTCGAGCAAGAAGAAAATCTTGAAGAAGTTATAACCATAGGTACTCGAACACGCGAACATTCCACCTTGGATAGTACAGTTCCCATTCAGGTTTACGATCAGGACGAACTTGCCAGTGTCGCGACAGCTACTGATTTGATTGATGTTCTGCAACGATTGATTCCTTCGTTTAATGTCTCTCGAGAACCAATTTCTGATGGTGCTTCCTTTATGCGTCCTCCCTTTGTACGAGGATTGGATTCCGATAAGTTACTTGTGCTCGTCAATGGTAAACGCCGACACAAAGGCGCGTTAGTGCGTTTGGGAGGTGGTGGTACTCATGGAGCGGATATTTCCTCGATACCTGTATCTGCATTGCAGTCAGTGGAACTCTTACAAGACGGTGCTAGTGCGCAACATGGTTCTGATGCCATTGCGGGGGTCATCAATTTTCGATTGAAAGACGACCCAGACTCGGTGACTTTTTCAGCATCAACCGGGGAATATTCAAAGGGTGGAGGTGACTTAAGATTATTCTCAAACCTTGGATTACCGTTGCTGGATGGCTTCGTGAATCTAAGTTTTGAATACAGTGATGTACGAGGTACATCGCGAGGGCAGCGCTACGATTTAGCTGTGGGAGGTGGTAGTGGACTAACCCCGGCCCAAAGTGCGGAGGTCGCTATAGATACCAATGCGGACGGAATACCAGATCGCTTTGGACCTGATGTATTTACAGAAATTCGTGATCATGAAGGTAATCTACTCAGTCTAGTATGGGGAAGTGATGGAATCCCGGACGATTCGACTCAAAAGTTTAAGGAAAATCTACCGATACCAGAACAAGTATGGGGGATACCAGCGAGCACCGACGCCAAAATTAGTGCAAATTTTCGATTCCCTTTTATGAGTGAATTACTCGGATCTTCGCACTTGTACGGTTTTGGTAACTGGCGAACTAGCGAAAGTACCGGATCTTTCTTTTATCGTAGACCAGGAGTCGGACAACTTAATCCAGTTCGTCTCGCGGATGGTTCAATCTTTAATCCCCGTGACAGATTTCCGGGTGGATTCACGCCTAAATTCACCGGAAATATTGATGATATCGCTGGAATTGCAGGTCTCGCTGGCGATGTTGACTATTTGTCATGGGACTTTAGTGTTAGGTTCGGTTATAGTGCTATGTCGTATGAGTTAACTAACACCTGGAATCCATCAATGGGTCCTAGTTCGCCTACCACATTTAGACCTGGTGAATTACGGTCTACAGAATTTGCCTTCAATGGTGACTTTACTTGGATAGTTACACCCACTTGGGAAACACCAATAGTATCTGCATTCGGGTTTGAGTATCGCAAAGATAGTTATGAAATTCTTGCCGGTGATGCTGCCTCCTATATGGTCGGACCCTTTGCATTTCGAGACCCATTTAATTTTGATATTACGGAGGCAGAGGTCAATGTCGATCCAAACGATGATCTCACACAAGCAGGATGTCGTTTAGCTGGCCATGAAGAGCTCATTGCCACTAATCCGAACGTTCATGCCCAACCCGGAGGAAACTGTATTGCAGGAGACCCAATTTACAACGTCATGTCGGTCGGATCAAACGGATTTCCAGGTTACGATCCGAAATATGCCGTTGATCGTAGTAGAGGCGGTGGTGCAGCATATGTTGAGTTGTCAGTGGATCCATCTCGTTGGGTAATTGACGTAGCGGGAAGGCTAGAAGATGCGGGTTCTTACGGTTTTGTATTTACATGGAAGTTTGCATCGAAATACGACCTAACTAATACCCTTTCAGCCCGAAGTTCAGTAACCAGTGGATTTAAAGCTCCCACGATTGGGCAAGAGTCGACTGTGAATGTTAGTACTAGAATCAATAGTCAAGGTAATCCAGCAGCTGAAGGGATTTTTCCGACAAATCATCCGGTAGCATCTTATTTTGGTGCAAAACCACTTGACCCCGAAAGTTCTAGACATCTAACGTTAGGTTTTGTCCTTGCGAATTCGAACGGTTCCTATAGCCGGTCTGATATCTATTCACCATCCGGAAGTTCTAGTAACTCTGGAGTTCTGGGTGTAGATTGGAGCATCACCGTTGATGGGTATATTGTCAGAGTGCGTGACAGGTTAACTTTGTCGTCTCCGTTTACAGTAGACGAACAGGCATTGCAGGCATTAAATTCAATGGGAATTCACGAAGCAAACGCGATTTCTCAGGTGGTATACTTTACGAACGCTCTTACAACGGAATCGGTAGGGTTGGAATTAAGTGGTGCGTATAAGTTTATTAGTCAAGTAGGGGCGACTGAAGTAGTTGCGTCCTTGAATTGGAACAAAATCAAAATTACCGACCAAAAACCTCAAACCAGACCCGACGGTTCAACGTTCGAATTAATTAATGCAGAAGGTTTGTTTGATTTTGAACATACCTGGCCGCGCTACCGTAGCGTAATTACCGTTCAACACTTTTTTAGGAATGACATAAACGTGATGATAAGAGGCAATCGCTTTGGTTCCCACCAAAACGCGAGTAATTCCACCTTGAGTAACGTTCAAACATTTTCTGCGAAATGGCAGTGGGATGCCCATCTGCAAGTCAATCTTTGGCAAAACTACCATGTGATTGCGAGAGCAAAAAATGTATTTGATAGCAGTCCTGACCCAGCAGAATTTGAAGCATGCTGTGGTCGAATATTCCGCTCTGACTCCCTCGTTCCTTGGCAGGGTCCATACTATTCAATAACGTTTACTTATCAGCGTTAATCCCGGATGCCCAATCGCGCTAATTCTTGCTACACATATTGATTACGATAACTTCTCTAATCGCACGTAATTCTTGTCGGGTATGTCTAATCGAAGCGCTTAGTTTGCGTTTTCGAAAGAAAAGGTACTTTTGCTTTCCGTATAAAATCTACAAAGAAAAATATGACTAAACCAACTAACCTGTTTTTCGTCACATCGGAGCACAATTTATCCATCACAGTGGAGTATAACCAGTGAGTAAAGTAGCAATCATTACCGGTGCTGGCACCGGAATTGGCAGAGCGACAACACTAGAACTGTTGAATAACGATTATTCGATTGTTGCCGTAGGACGTCGACAAGCTAAGTTAAATGAATTAGAAGACGAAGCGAACTCAAGCGATCGTCTAATCACCATTTCGACCGACGTTGGTATCGAAAGTGAAGTAATGCGATTATTTGACGTTACTTTGTCTGCGTTTGGTCGAGTGGACCTGCTTTTCAATAACGCTGGTATTGGCGCACCTGCGATTCCGATGGAAGAATTGACTCTTTCGCAATGGGATCAGGTGATTCGTACCAATCTCACTGGTGCTTTTTTATGTACTAGAGCTGCAATGCGAATTATGAAAAACCAAACTCCGCAAGGTGGAAGAATCATCAACAATGGATCGATATCAGCTCATTCACCACGACCATATTCTGCACCCTATACAGCAAGTAAACATGCATTAACCGGACTGACAAAGTCCACCGCACTTGATGGACGAGAACACAAAGTCGTCTGTTGCCAAATCGACGTCGGAAACGCCGCTACTGATTCGACTGCGTTAATGAAAGATGGTGTACTACAACCAGATGGAGCTCGCAAACCAGAACCGATTTTTGATGTTTCGAAAGTTGCAAAAGCCATCCTCTATATGGACAGTATATCTCTGGATGCGAACGTTCAATGGATGACTATCTTAGCTTCACAAATGCCGTATACCGGTAGAGGTTGATTTAAACGACACATTTACGATTCACGTAACTGTCGTTCTTTCTCGCGCTGTACTTCGCGTTCGCGTAGCACCCGCCGTTTATCGTACTTCTTGCGGCCAAGTGCGAGCCCGATTTCACACTTCACACGTTGGTTCTTCCAATAAATAGATAGCACAACACAGGTGCGACCTCGATTCTGGACCGATGAATAAATCTGCCCTAACTCATAAGCATGAAGTAAAAGTTTTTTGGGTCGCCGTGGTTCTGCCACAACATGCGTAGACGCACTCAATAACGGTTCTATGCGTAAACCAACAAGGATTGCTTCACCGTCTTGCATGCGGACATAAGCATCAGTAAGGTTAGCTTTTCCTTCACGTAGACTCTTAACCTCCCATCCTTTTAACGAAATCCCGGCTTCAAACTTTTTCTCGACAGTAAAGTCAAATCGTGCACGACGGTTACGTGCAATGATTCGGGTCTTTTTGTTCGAAGAGTTCATTAGATAATTTTTTGCTTTGATTGATCGCCTGTGCGCTTACTCAAATTGATTATGCTTAATATTAGTTTGTTAGCATTCATTGCACGAGAGTTTATTTCTCTGAAAACTTACCTGGGAGGGAGAAGTGGTACAGGATAACTACGATCAATCACCGCATGGATTTTGGTCCAGCAACACTATGTTTGTTCTCGCAGCTGTTGGGTCAGCAGTGGGTCTCGGGAATATTTGGAAATTCCCCTATATTACCGGTGAGAACGGTGGTGCAGCTTTCTTTTTCGTTTATTTGATCTGCATTTGTGCGATTGGTATTCCTGTCATGATGGCAGAAATCATGTTGGGTCGTACTGGTCGGATGAGCCCGATCAATTCATTGCTCAAGATTGCCCGCGAACAAGGACTGAGTAGAAAATGGGGACTCTTGGGTTGGGCTGGAGTTGGTGGTGGTCTAGTCATTCTCTCGTTTTACAGTGTGATTGCGGGTTGGATTCTAGCGTATGTATTTAGGACGTTTTCTGGGGAGTTTGGCGGCGTTGATGCGGCAACAGCTTCGGAAGCATTCGGCGATTTAATTGGTAACCCGTGGATGTCTGGACTTTGGTTTACGATATTTTTAGTGGCAACTGGTTATTTCGTCGCGCGCGGGGTGAATAGAGGATTAGAACTAGTCATTCGGTTTTGTATGCCGCTGCTGTTTGTACTCTTGTTTGTAATGTTGATCTATGGGATTGCACAAGGAGGATTCGGTCAGGCATTTCAATTCATGTTCCATCTTGACTTTAACAACCTTGGGCTTTCTTGGGATAGTCTGGTTATTGCGATGGGACACGCCTTCTTTACACTTTCGATTGGTATGGGTGCTATTATGGCTTATGGTGCATATATGCCACCGGAAAGTTCAATCAAAAGTGCGGTTGGGGTTATAGTCGTCGTCGATACACTAGTTGCAGTTATAGCTGGATTAGCAATTTTTTCAATCGCTTACGCCGATGGTCTATCACCCGGTGCTGGATTAGGACTGCTCTTTACGACCGCAACGACGGCTTTTGGAAATCTTTGGGGCGGAGTTGTCTTCGGGGGGTTGTTCTTCTTACTCGTTACATTTGCGGCATTTACTTCGGCCATATCCTTGCTTGAACCAGCAATCGCGTACTTCGTAGAAAAATTTAATAGCCGTAGAGCGGTTGTAGCGACGGTCTGTGTTTCTGTAGCGTGGATATTAGGCTTATTGAGTGTGTTCTCGTTTAATCTTTTAAGCAACTTCAATATTGAAATCGGTGGAGAACCTTGGACTATATTTGCTTTCTTGGACCATTTAAGTCAATGGATTATATTACCGTTAGGAGGACTGTTTATCTGTTTATTGACTGCATGGTTTTTACCCTGGAAAACAGTTGGTTCAACACTGGAGGTTAGATCTTTAGAAGGGGAAGTTTGGTGGAAAATTTTTGCAGGAGTCGTTGCTCCAGTAGCCATCTTTGCAGTGTTTGCTCTAACCTTCTTTTAACTAGTGTGATCTCCCTGTTTGCATCTCAATAGAATTTTACGGTTGACAGACTAACACATGAAAACCAAGCACATTTCTAATAGTGTGCTACTTCCCTACCAGCGGGACCAAGTCTACGATTTGGTAGCAGATATTGATTCGTATCAAGAGTTCTTACCATGGTGTGAAACCTCTCGAATCATTGATTCCAATCCGTCCGTCGTCGTCGGGGAGGTTCGCGTCGGTATGTCTGGAGTTCAAGAGTTGCTGGTTACCCGCAACACAATGGAACCGCATCAACGAATAGGTCTCGAACTACTTCAAGGTCCATTCTCGCAATTTCAAGGAGAATGGCTCTTCGCCGAACTTGGTTCCGGCTGCAAGGTCACACTCGATTTGACCTACCAATTCAAAAGCCTAGTGCTGCATCTATTGATTAGTCGATTATCCGAAATGATCGTCAATCGAATTCTGTATGCATTCTCTGATCGCGCCAGCGCTCAACTCACGCCATGCATGTAAATCTTGTTTATGCAAAACCAGGCGATTGCAATAGTGTTGATATCGAATGTACTGAAGGTATCTCAGTCGTAGAGTTTGTTGAATTCGTTACTGAACATGGTCTATTTCCACGCATTGAACTCCAGAATCGAAAGTTCGCGGTGTGGAACCAACAAGTAGAGTCTAGTCACATCCTATGCGACGGCGATCGGTTAGAAGTACTCAGACCGCTAGTAAATAAACCGCAGGAACTACGGCGCCGACGAGCGACTATTCAGAAGAATCAGTAAGGTCGTTTGCTGGTTTAGGATCAACTAGCGATGCCTCGTTCGATTCAGCTTCTACTGCATCAGGTGAAGGTACATAGTCGCCCGATATGCGTGCCAATGTGCCATCTTCGAATTCTAACATGAGTTTTTTACGCTCGCGTTCCCCTTCGTGCTCGCGCACGTAAATGTATACCCACTGATTAATATTGAACGAATTTCGATGGACCGGACTACCTAAGACGAACTCCACTTGTTCTTCTGTCATCCCTCGTTTCAATTGATTTACCATTTCTTGAGTAATGAGATTTCCTTGTTCAACTGTCGCTGTGTGCATACCAGGGATGCGACAGCTAGAAAGAGTTAGAACACCCATAACCCCGATTGTCAAAAACAAAAGTAACCCACTATTTCGAAGGTATCTTAAATAAGTAAGTTTTTTCACCGTTAAATCTCCATATGTACTGTTTGCTGAAACTCAGGTCGTCGCTTCCAAGAGCAATGTTCTCGCATAACTGCGACTACGATCACTTACACTTTTCCCACCAACCATGCGCGCGATTTCATCGATTCGATCTTGATCGGCTAATCGTTTGACCTGAATACCATCGGTCTCTATATCTTTATGCACAAATAGGTGCGAGTCGCCTAAGGCGGCCACTTGCGGTGCATGAGTAATGCAAATCACTTGGTTTTTCTCAGCTACTGACCTAAGCATTCTACCGACCACATCAGCCGTTGTCCCGCCAATCCCAATATCAGCTTCGTCCAAAAACATTGAAGGTAGGTTAGAAGTACGCGCGACGACTAGTAAGATTGATAAGGCGATTCTAGACAATTCGCCACCAGAAGCAATTTTGCCGATTGGCATCGGTGGATACTTTTTGCTCGTTGAAACCAGATACTCTATCGCGTCAATCCCCCGCGAGTTCAGATCGTCGGTGAATCCAATATCGAATTTGACTTCAGGTAACGATAGTTCGGTTAGGGTTTGGATGATGGCTTCGCAAAAATCAACCTTGTGTTGTTTGCGATGGTTTGATAGCGCATTCGCCGTTTGCCGAAACTCCGTCTCATATCGTTTGACCTGTTGATCTAGCTCATGCAGACGCGCCTCGTTTTGCTGTATCGAGGCTAATTTTTGGTTCATAGTATCGATGTGCTTGTAGAGTTCTGTCGTCTTCACTTTGTGTTTGCGCGCGACATCATGCATTAAGTTCAAACGTGCTTCTATATGCTGTAGCTGCTCTTGATCAATTTCTAGTTTTTCATAATACTGTTGGAGATTAGTTACACACTCATCCACATGGATTGACGCAGACGTCAAAAGCTCTTTAGTCTCATCAAGTAGAGTATCTTCATCTTGAATCGCTGCTAATGACTGTAATACCTTCGCCATAGCCGGTTGCACTTGATTCTCAAAACGATCGAAACTTTCACTCAAAGTAGCTTTAAGCTCCTGTGATGAACTCTGTCGCTTAAAGTCTCGGTTCAACTCCTCAAACTCATTAGGCTCGAGACTGAGATTATTTAACTCGTCCACCTGGTATTCCAATAATTCTTTACCGTGATGTTCCAGACCTAGCGTCCGTTTCTCTCGTTCATATTTGTCCCTAGTGTCTTTCCACTGAACGAAAGTTCGCCCGACTTCTTCCAGCATGACTTTCGGGGTACAAAAGTCGTCGTACCAGTCAAGCTGTACACTGGTATCGAGTAGTTGATGGTGTTCGAATTGACCGTGTACACTCAGCAAGGCTTGACACAAGGTTTGTAAGGCATCTAGAGTCGACAGTTTGTTATTGATCCAGGCACGCGAGCGACCGGCAACATTTGCGGTACGGCGGACCACACAACGAAGTGGTTCGGTTGTGTCGGTTAGCTGGTTTTCGTGCAGAAAATCTACAGCAACAGAACTATGCGATAGATCGAACTCGGCAATGACCTCACATTGATCGGCGCCTAGCGCGATTTGGTCGCGACGGGCGCGAGTACCCAAGACCATCGACAAGGCTTGGAGTAATATAGACTTTCCAGCACCGGACTCACCAGTGATAACGGTGAACCCGGGTTGAAATTCAACCTCTAAAGATTTGACGAGAGTGAAATTACTGACGGTTAGACTTTGTAGCATTTAACTCTATTGTGGTACGAAACTTTGAAGTTCGATAATATAACTCTATCACAATCACAAATATTATGACTCAAAGAAGTAAAGGCAGCAGCGTACGGATTAAGACTCCGCCTACCGTCAGTGAGCGCGCCCAACGTTTGTTGAAAATGCTCGTTGAACATTATCTCCACGATGGGGCACCAGTAGGCTCAAAAACTATCGCCGAACAGTCTATGATAAAAATCAGTTCCGCGACTGTGCGTAGTGTCATGGCAGATTTAGAAGAAAAAGGCCTAGTTGTCTCACCACACACTTCTGCTGGTAAGATCCCGACCGAACAAGGACTGCGTTTTTTCGTCGATAGTTTGATCTCCATTGAACCACCTAATCGTACTGCTGAAGTCAAATTACAGAATTCTCTGTATCAAGAAAGTTCCCCCAGTGAAATGATTCAATCGGCATCCAAGGTGTTAGCCGACATTTCTAGTTTAGTCGGTTTAGTGACTACGCCACGTCCAGGACAAGTAGCTTTACGGCAGATTCAGTTTTTACGTTTAGCCAAAAATAAAGTTTTAGCGATCATCGTCGTCAACGAGCGAGAAGTACAAAATCGTGTCATATTCACCGAGCAAACTTACTCCGAAGTAGACCTCAATCAAGCTGCCAACTATATCAATAGTGAGTTTGCTGGAATGTCTTTGGTTAATATTCGAAATCAGGTTGTACAGAGCATGAAAGAAGACCAGGAGCAGGTCAATCAACTCATGCAAGTAGCACTAGAAGTCGCATCCAAGAGTTTCGAAACCGATAATGAGTTAGAACACGATTGTATTGTTACAGGAGAACGAAATCTCTTTGACAAAGTCAAATCAGCAACCGAAATACAAGCGATTCTCGATGCCTTCCAGAGCAAAAGCTCAATTGTCGATTTACTTGACAGGTGTATTGACTCTGACGGAACTCAACTGTTCATTGGAACCGAGACAGGATACGCCCAATTAGATGACTATGCTCTTATTTCTACTCAATATCGTGTCGACGGTGAGATCGCCGGGGCGATTGGTGTCATTGGTCCAACGTGTATGCCGTATCAAAAGATGATTCCCTTAGTTGAAGTAACAGCGATGCACTTGGGAAGAGCGTTAAAGCAATCCCAGTCTTGAAATTCTGAATATCGACCTCATATAGAGTGATACCACTTCTGTTTAGGTTTGTATAGCTATGGCAAAAAAGCAAGACCCTGCGCTAGAATCAGTCGAATCCAACGAATCTGAGTCTGACAACACTGAATCACTAGCTGAGACTGAAACGCATGAGTCTGCTTCAGTCAATGTCGAGAACGAGACGCAAGTCGAAATCGAACTCAATGATGATTTGGAATCAGAGTTAATCGATACCGAAGACGAGACCGATGCTCTTCGAGTGGAAGTCGTCACTTTGCGTACTGCCTTAGAAGCTGCTAAGGAACAAACGTTACGCGCCCATGCTGAAACTGACAATGTCAGAAGACGCATGTTGCGAGACATCGAAAAAACTGAGAAATATGCATTGGATAAGTTCGCCGAGGCTTTATTACCCGTTTTAGATACGTTCGAACAAGTATTGCAAGTCGAGGGCGCGGATGCGGCTGACGCTAATGTCTTCCAAGGTATCGAACTGTCAATTCGCAAACTTCATGATACCTTAGGGAAATTTGGGATCGTGAGTTTCGACCCACAGGGCGAAGTATTTGATCCGAGTAAACACAAAGCAATGACAGAAGTACCCAATCCAGACATGGAACCCGGCACCGTACTCGAAGTGTTTCGCAAGGGCTACTTGCTTCACGAACGACTGTTAAGAGCAGCCGAGGTAGTCGTTACTAAGTAGCAATACGACAGATACCAACAAGTTCTTTCGAGTACCACTTGAAAAAGCTGCAATTCATCCCCAAATTAACTACATGAGACATGAATCACTCACAACTGGCGTTATAAACCAGCAGTAAATTAAGAGGTTAACAACAATGGCAAAAATTATTGGAATAGATTTAGGTACCACAAACTCTTGTGTTGCCGTTCTCGACGGGACCGAACCTAAGGTCATCGAGAATTCAGAAGGAGATCGTACGACCCCTTCGGTCGTAGCATATACCGATAAAGGTGAAGTATTAGTCGGGCAGAGTGCAAAACGCCAAGCTGTCACGAACCCGGAAAACACAATATTCGCGGTCAAACGATTGATTGGTCGAAAGTTTTCGGACAAAATCGTCGAAAAAGATCGTGATATGGTGCCGTAC
Source organism: Gammaproteobacteria bacterium (assembly GCA_009845835.1). GTDB lineage: Bacteria > Pseudomonadota > Gammaproteobacteria > Pseudomonadales > Azotimanducaceae > Bin55. The sequence continues at coordinate 15,518 of VXYV01000009.1, forward strand.
AAAATCGTAACAGCAAACAATGGCGATGCTTGGGTCGAAGTTCGTGGAGAAAGTATCGCGCCGCAGAAAATTTCGGCTGAAGTACTCAGAAAAATGAAGAAAACCGCTGAGGACTTTCTCGGTGAAGCCGTTACGGAAGCCGTTATTACCGTACCTGCATACTTCAATGATTCGCAACGACAAGCAACTAAAGACGCTGGCAAAATCGCGGGTTTAGAAGTTAAAAGGATCATCAACGAACCGACAGCTGCTGCTTTAGCTTACGGTCTAGACAAAAAACGGGGCGACTCGAAGATTGCGGTCTATGACTTAGGTGGAGGAACGTTTGATATCTCCATCATCGAGATAGCCGATGTCGATGGTTCGCATCAATTTGAAGTACTTTCAACCAATGGCGACACCTTTTTAGGTGGTGAAGATTTCGATCTCAAAGTCATTGAATACCTCGCTTCGGAATTTAAGAGTCAGCACGGGATTGATTTACGTAATGATCCACTTGCCTTGCAACGATTGAAGGAAGCAGCGGAAATCGCTAAGATCGAACTCTCGTCAAGTCAAGAAACGGATGTGAATTTACCGTTTATCACAGCTGATAGTACTGGACCGAAACACTTGGTAGTAAAAGTAACCCGTGCCAAGCTCGAATCGCTCGTCGAAGACTTAGTCAAAAAAACCATTGAACCCTGCAAGATTGCAGTGAACGACGCTGGCATAAACATTAGTGATATCGACGATGTGATTTTGGTCGGTGGTCAAACCCGTATGCCGTTGGTACAACAAGCCGTTAAAGAATTCTTTGGTTGTACGCCACGAAAAGACGTAAATCCTGACGAAGCTGTTGCGGTAGGCGCTAGCATTCAGGGCGGTGTACTGTCCAGTGATATCAAAGATGTATTATTATTGGATGTCACACCACTTTCTTTGGGTATTGAGACGTTAGGTGAAGTCATGACGACCTTGATTGACAAAAATACGACGATCCCGACGCGCAAGAGTCAGATCTTTTCTACTGCCGAGAATAACCAATCGGCCGTCACAATCCACGTATTACAGGGAGAACGCAAACAGGCAGGCTTAAATAAGTCATTAGGTAAGTTTGACCTGACTGACATTCCACCAGCACCACGCGGGGTACCACAAATCGAAGTTCATTTCGATATCGACGCTAACGGCATTCTCAATGTCAAGGCTATTGATAAAGCAACAAACAAAGAACAATCAATTGTGATCAAAGCTTCTAGTGGACTATCGGAAGACGAGATTGATGAAATGATTAGAGATGCCGAATCGCACGCTGACGAAGACAAGAAATTCGCGAAGTTAGTGGAATTGCGTAATCAAGCTGATGCGATCATTCACACCACGCGCAAGATGCTCGACGATATGGGCGACAAGGTTTCTGAGGACGAGAAACAGCAAATCAATGCTGCTATTGAAGACTTAAAGAATGCCGTCAAGAATGACAATGCAGACGATATCGAGCAGAAACTTGAAGCATTGTCCAAAGTAACTGAGCCGGTAGTACAACGGATGTATCAAGAAAAGCAAGCGGAGGCTGCTGGTACACAAGAACCAGAGGGTGACGGAACGACCAGTGAAGCACCACAGAAAGATCAGTTTGAAGATGCAGTCGACGCCGAATTTGAAGAGGTAGACGACAAAGACGACAACAAGTAATATTGATTGTGGTGAAAACCTAATGCGCGAATTAGTTCTGTCAGAAAATGCGCACTAACATGAGATTCACAAAGTACGAATGGATAAACGCGACTATTATGAGGTATTAGGTGTCAGCAAAGACGCCGATCTCAACGACATAAAGCGTTCTTATCGCCGCTTAGCGATGAAATTTCATCCTGATCGGAATTCGGAAGACCCAAAAGCCGAAGACAAATTTAAAGAAGCTTCGGAAGCCTTCGAAGTCTTGTCTGACTCAGAAAAACGCACCCAATACGACAACTACGGGCACGTAGGCGTCGAAAATATGACGGGTGGATTTAATCCATTTGCGAATGGCAGTGGTCTTGAAGACATTCTTAACAATCTCGATTCTGTCTTTGGCAACATGTTTCAAGACGTGCGCCATACCCGGACTGCAAGAGGTGGGGCAGCGCGTGGAGCAGACTTAAGCTATACACTCACGATTGATCTCGAACAAGCTGTCAGTGGCGACAAGGTTGAGATTGAAATTCCTACTCTGCGGACCTGCAAAGAGTGCAATGGTTCCGGTGCAGCAGCGGGTACCAGCAGTAGATCTTGTCCTGACTGTGGTGGTTCTGGCATGCACCAAACCAGACAGAATTTTTTCTTTATACAAAGAACCTGTGGTCGGTGTCATGGCGAAGGCGAGATTCTCGAAAAGCCGTGTAGCAGATGTCGTGGTCAAGGTCGCACCCAACAAAACAAGACTCTTTCCGTTTCTATTCCACCGGGTGTTGACCAAGATACCACTTTACGAATATCCAACGAAGGTCAAAGTGGTACCAAAGGTGGTCCAGCCGGCGATCTCTTTCTCCGTTTCAAGTTGCGTCCTCATTCAGTATTTACCCGTGAAGGAAATAATCTGATCTGTGAAGTTCCACTGACTTTCACGCAAGCCGCGCTCGGTGTAGAAATCGATATCCCCACTATGCAAGGTAGTGTTAAGTTACGCATCCCTTCTGAAACACAGACAGGCAAACTGTTTCGGCTTCGTGGTCGTGGAGTACCAGCCTTACGCGGTGGTGGTCACGGCGATTTGCTCTGTCGGGTTGCTGTCGAAACTCCAGTGAATTTAACCAGTCGCCAAAGAGAGTTGCTCGAAGAATTAGAAGACTCGTGTCGAAGTTCTGAAAGAAATATCCCTAAGGGACAATCTTTTCTTTCGGCAATGAAACAATTCTTCGAAAAGATTACGAAAAAGCAGCAAAATTAGACATGACCACGATCCGCGTAGCAATCAACGGTGCTTCCGGAAAAATGGGTCAACAAGTTTTTGCAGCTATCAAGGGTGAATCGGATTTCGTAGTTAGCAGTGCGATTGTCTCGCCAAATTCGAAGTTTCAATCGAACCCCATTCCACAGCAAGAATCGCTACAGTACACATCGTCTCTTTCGTCGGCTCTAGAAGAAGTTCATGTGGTTATTGACTTTAGCGTTCCTGATGCGCTCGAACCACTGTTGGCAGCTTGTCGAGCGAAAACAATTGGGGTCGTTACTGGTACTACAGGATTTTCAGAAACACAGAATCAATTGCTACAACAAGCGTCACAAGAAATTCCAATAGTACACTCGCCGAATATGAGCACAGGCGTGTGTATGCTTTGGAAGTTAGTCGAAATCGCGACGAAAGCCTTGGATAATATAGACATTGAAATTGTCGACATTCATCATCAAGATAAATTGGATTCACCTTCTGGTACAGCTTTAAGAATCGCCGATATAGTGAACTCTGTTCGTGGTTCAGGTGACAATGCGAATCTGATAATTGGCAGGGATACGAGATCTGGTAAACGCCGTTCGCAAGAAATTGGTTTGCATGCCATTCGCGGGGGCGACACCGTTGGTGAACATACCGTGATGTTCCTTGACAAGAGCGAAAGAATCGAAATCTCGCATCGCGCGTTAAGTAGAAGTACATTCGCTTACGGATCATTACGCGCGGCACGTTTTATTGCTACTAAACTACAACAACAGCAAGCTGGTCTTTTCAGTATGCAGGATGTGCTTGGCATCACATGATTGCGAGCATAAGTGCGGCCGGTCACTTGCTGTATTCACAATTAACACCTTTCTGACTGATTCTCGATTCGATGTCTAGTTCAGTTCCGGCTTTACTTGGCCTAGCTAATGGCAAAGTTTTTCGAGGTCGATCTGTTGGTGTCGAAGGTAGTAGAGTAGGTGAGATCATCTTTAATACCTCGATGACGGGGTATCAGGAAATTCTCACTGATCCATCCTATGCGAAGCAGATCATCACACTCACTTATTCCCATATCGGTAATACTGGTGCTAATGATGAAGACTACGAATCTACGCGTGTGTGGGCAGACGGTTTGGTAGTTCGAGATGTCCCGGGACTGCACAATAACTATCGCTCCCAGTACTCGTTGAGTGATTTTTTGCAACGCGAAAGTGTGGTAGCGATTAGTGAAATCGATACTCGCCAACTGACAAGGATTATTCGTGAAGAAGGTGCGTTGAATGCTTGCGTCATTGCTGGTGAATCGGTCGACGACGAGGAAATAGTTGAACGTGCGCGTGCCTTCGGCGGGCTCGAAGGTCTAGATCTCGCGAAAGAAGTCACTCGTGCTAAACCCGAAGTTTGGACTACGGGAAGTTGGAGTTTCAACCATCGCGCCCAAAAAGAACAACAGACCCATTACCGCGTTGTGTGCTACGATTTTGGCGTTAAACGGAATATACTCCGTTTACTAGTCGACCGACACTGTGAAGTGATCGTAGTTCCCGCGACCACACCCTCCGCTGAAGCCCTTAGTTTTAAACCGGACGGTATCTTGCTATCAAACGGTCCTGGAGATCCAGCGGCTTGCGACTATGCGATCACTGCCATACAAAACCTATTTAAAGTTTCGATTCCAGTTTTCGGTATTTGTCTAGGTTGCCAGCTGTTAGCGTTAGCTGGTGCAGCAAAAACCATAAAAATGAAGTTTGGACATCACGGTGCAAACCATCCCGTGCAAGAAATCGCGGGTAATCGTGTACTCATCACGAGTCAAAATCACGGTTTCTGTGTTGATAAGGAATCCTTACCCGAACATTTTGAATTAACTCACGTATCGCTTTTTGACGGTACATTACAAGGCTTACGTCATAAGGAATATCCAGTCATGGGATTTCAAGGCCATCCAGAAGCGAGCCCTGGTCCGCAAGACAATAGGTACTTGTTTGATGACTTTATCCAATTGATGCAGCAATATAAAGCGAAGCAACATGCCTAAACGTACCGATATCGATTCAGTACTTGTTATTGGTGCCGGTCCGATAGTGATTGGGCAAGCCTGTGAGTTTGATTACTCCGGTACCCAAGCTTGTAAAGCCTTAGTAGAAGAAGGATTTCGCGTGGTATTGGTAAATTCCAACCCGGCTACGATCATGACCGATCCTGCGACAGCGTCGGCGACATATATTGAACCAGTAGAGTGGAAAACCGTCGCGAAAATCATTGAACGCGAACGACCACACACACTCTTACCAACGATGGGAGGTCAAACCGCCCTGAATTGTGCATTAGACCTAGTCCGCGAGGGGGTATTACAAAAGTATAACGTCGAGTTAATTGGTGCGAGTCGCGAATCCATTGACAAAGCTGAAGATCGTGAACTGTTTGATAAATGCATGAAGTCCATCGGACTTGAGACCGCGCGTTCCGGTATCGCGCATGATCTTGATGATGCTCTTCAAGTGCAAAAGCGCTTGGGTTATCCTTGTATTATCCGACCGTCGTTTACCCTCGGTGGTTCAGGTGGTGGTGTTGCTACAAACGACGACGAATTCCGCACGATTTGTAATCGTGGTCTTGAACTATCGCCTACCCGTGAGGTTCTCATTGATGAATCACTGCTAGGGTGGAAAGAATTTGAAATGGAGGTGGTACGCGACAAGAACGATAACTGCATTATTGTGTGTGCGATCGAAAATATCGATCCGATGGGGATTCATACTGGTGATTCCATTACCGTTGCACCAGCGCAAACGTTAACGGACAAAGAGTATCAAAAGATGCGGGATGCCTCGATGGCTGTATTACGTGAAATCGGCGTCGAAACAGGTGGTTCTAACGTACAGTTTGCTATCGAACCGAGTTCTGGCCGGATGATTGTGATTGAAATGAACCCACGAGTTTCCCGGTCGTCGGCGCTAGCGTCCAAAGCCACTGGCTTTCCAATTGCCAAAGTCGCCGCGAAGTTAGCTGTAGGCTACACTTTAGATGAGTTAGTTAATGACATCACTGGTATTACTCCCGCTTCGTTTGAACCTGCAATTGACTACGTTGTAACCAAAGTTCCACGCTTTACCTTTGAGAAATTTAGACAAACTAATGATCGGCTTACGACCCAGATGAAGTCAGTCGGAGAAGTAATGTCCATCGGTCGCACGTTTAAAGAGTCTATCCAAAAAGCCTTTCAGAGTTTAGAAACCGGTCTGGCTGGTATAGATCCGATTGATGTGTCTTACGATAGTCCTGAAGATTTCAAGAGTTTATTCGTTCAACTTCGTAGTGCGGGGTCAGAGCGGTTGCGCTATGTTGCCGATGCTTTCCGGCACAATTGTTCGCTAGATCAAGTCTTCGAAGCTACCAAGATTGATCCTTGGTTTTTAGCCCAAATTATGGAACTCGTTGAAACTGAGAAAGCGCTACAAGATCGGGAGTTAAATTCACTCACGCCGACTGAATTGTTATCGTTGAAGCGCGATGGGTTTTCCGATCGACGACTAGCTATTTTGACAGGTAGTAATGAGGTTGATGTTTACCAACGCCGACAAAAAGTTGGTGTTAAACCGGTGTTTAAGCGAGTAGATACTTGTTCGGCTGAGTTTCCGTCGTCGACAGCCTATATGTATTCGACGTATGAAACCGAATGTGAATCAGCCCCGACCGAAGATAAGAAAATTGTGGTTCTGGGCGGCGGTCCGAACCGAATCGGTCAAGGAATCGAGTTTGACTATTGCTGTGTTCATGCTGCTATGGCGATGCGGGAAGACGGCTTTGAAACCATCATGGTTAACTGCAACCCTGAAACAGTATCGACCGATTACGACACCTCTGATCGATTGTACTTCGAACCGATCACGCTAGAACATGTGCTCGCGATAGTGGATGTCGAACGTCCGACCGGTGTGATTGTTCAATTTGGTGGCCAAACGCCGCTAAAGCTTGTTGATCAATTAACTGAAATGGGAGTACCGACTATCGGTACAAGTTCCGATGCAATCGACCGGGCAGAAGATCGGGAGCGGTTCCAGGAAGTGATTCGCTTGACGGGTCTCCGGCAGCCGTCGAATCGAACTGTTTCAACGGTGGAAGACGGTGTCTTGGCAGCGCGTGAAATTGGGTATCCAATTGTCGTGCGCCCGTCGTATGTTTTAGGTGGTCAGGCGATGGAGGTGGTGTTCAATGAAGATGAATTACGTGTTTATCTGGCAAGTGCGATACCAGTGTCTAATACTTCTCCAGTACTCCTTGACCGATTTTTAGATCAAGCTACCGAAGTCGACGTCGATGTAGTTTCTGATGGTACCTCGGTACTCATCGGGGCAATCATGCAACATATAGAACAAGCGGGAATACACTCAGGTGATTCGGCATGTTCACTCCCGCCGCACAATTTATCGCCGCCGATCCAAGATGAAATTCGCCAGCAGGTCACAGCCCTTGCCAAGGAGTTAAATGTCATTGGATTGATGAATGTGCAGTTAGCCGTTCAAGATGACAACATTTTCATCTTAGAAGTCAATCCACGTGCTTCCCGCACAGTACCATTCGTATCTAAGTGCATTGGCTTGTCGCTAACCAAGATTGCAGCGCGCTGCATGGTGGGTAAATCGCTTGAAGAGCAAGGAATTACCAAAGAAGTCATTCCAAACCATGTATCGGTTAAAGAACCGGTATTTCCGTTTTCAAACTTCCCTGGGGTCGATCCAATTCTGGGACCAGAAATGAAATCGACAGGCGAAGTAATGGGTACGGGTGATTCGTTCGCAGAAGCCTTTACGAAAGCAAGCATCGCCTGTCGCCGCTGGTTACCTAAGGGTGGGTTAGCTTTTGTCAGTGTAAAAACCACTGATCGCCCTTATGTAGCTAGTGTCGCACGTACGTTGATTGATTTAGGATTTGAACTAGTGGCGACACGCGGTACCGCGCGTGTTTTACGTGGTAATGGTATCAATACCGAAGTCGTAAACAAAGTAACAGAAGGGCGTCCGGATGTTACTAATTTGCTTAATGAACGCGATGTTCGGCTTATCATTAACACTACAGAAGGTAAACAGAGTATTGCAGACTCAGCTGTGATTCGCCGCCTTGCGGTCGAAAAAGGAGTATGCTATACCACGACCTTAACGGGTGGCGCGGCATTTTGTCAGTCCATCGAATATGGATTACCGAACACGGTGCGGCGTCTCCAAGAACTGTATGAAGAGAGTGTGCAACATGAAGTACCCAATGACCGTTCAAGGGGCTGAGCAGTTACGTCAAGAGCTGCAAGAACTCAAGAATAGTAGAGTGGCCATCTCGCGCGCTATTGGTGAAGCTAGGAAACTAGGCGATTTACGCGAAAATGCTGACTATCACGCTGCGAAAGAAAAGCAAGGTCTAACCGAAGCACGAATACGCTACATTGAAACCCGGTTGTCACTGGCTCAGGTTATCGATATTTCACGACTGGAAAATCGTAATGTTGTCATTTTTGGCGCGACCGTGCATTTGGAGCAGTTAGATTCAGGTAAAACGGTAAAGTATCGTATAGTTGGTGAAGATCAAGCCGATTTAAGTTCCGGATCAATCTCCAATATTTCGCCATTTGCACAAGCAATGTTGGGTAAACAATTGGGAGAAATATTTACTGTTGGAGAGGGCGACCGCGCGCGCGACTGGGAAATCAAAAAGATTGAACTACTAGCGTGAACAAAGTTGGTTCAATAAAAGTTTGTCGCGTTGTGTTGTTTTTTCGAGCTCAAACATCTACATGTCGACTAGCACAAAAATTACATCCTTGACTTTTCAACTTTAGACCTCACATAAAATACGTTATAGAAATCAATATAGACAGAGGTATTCAACCTTGAGCACCATGGCAAAAAATCTAATTCTTTGGGTAGTCGTAGCCCTTGTGCTTCTGATGCTTTTTAACAATTTTGTTAGAAATCATGGACCTGAGGAAATTAGTTATAGCGAGTTCACAAAGCTCGTGGAAACTGGAGATATTGGGCTCGCGAAGGTTAATCAAGACTCCCGTGTGATTCTTGGTGAACGAAAAATTGAGAAGGAATCATTCAAGGTTGTGATTCCTGAAGTAGATCGAGAACTCATCGATAAACTCGTCGATTCTGGTGCTAGGGTCGACATCATTGAACCCCGCACCACCAGTTTTTGGTCGCAGTTAATCATCGCGGTACTACCGATTGTGATCATCTTGGCGATCATATTTTTTATGATGCGACAAGTGCAGGGTGTTGGTGGTCGGAACAGTCCGTTGTCTTTTGGTAAAAGTCGGGCGAAACTGTTGAATGAAGAAAACGTTAAGACTACCTTTGATGATGTAGCTGGCGTCGAAGAAGCTAAAGAAGACGTACGTGAATTAGTCGAATTTTTGCGCGATCCAGGTAAGTTTCAAGTGCTCGGCGGACGGATTCCTCGGGGTACTCTTCTGGTTGGCGCACCGGGAACCGGTAAGACTTTGCTGGCGAAAGCCATTGCTGGTGAAGGACGGGTCCCTTTCTATACAATTTCGGGCTCTGATTTCGTTGAAATGTTTGTTGGTGTCGGCGCGGCGCGGGTGCGTGATATGTTTGCTCAAGCGAAGAAACATTCGCCTTGTATCGTGTTTATCGATGAGATCGATGCAGTCGGTAGACATCGTGGTGCAGGTTTAGGAAATGGGCATGATGAACGCGAACAGACGTTGAATCAACTATTGGTCGAGATGGATGGTTTCGAAGCCAATGATGGAGTTGTAGTGATTGCCGCAACCAACCGCCCGGATGTACTTGACCCGGCGTTAACTCGACCCGGTCGTTTTGACCGACAAGTAGTCGTTCCACTACCCGATATACGGGGACGTGAACAGATTTTGAAGGTGCACATGCGAAAGGTTCCGTTAGCGGAAGATGTGAGTCCATTGACGATTGCACGTGGAACTCCTGGATTTTCCGGTGCTGATTTAGAAAACGTCGTTAATGAAGCAGCACTATTCGGTGCTCGCGCTAGCAGACGGTTAGTCGGCATGGACGAATTCGAAAAAGCCAAGGACAAGATCATGATGGGCTCCGAACGCAAATCCATGGTTATGTCCGAAAAGGAAAAACTCGTAACGGCGTATCACGAAGCTGGTCATGCGATTGTTGGTTATACGGTCCCTGAACACGATATGCTTTATAAGATCACGGTTGTTCCTCGCGGTCGCGCGCTGGGAGTTACGATGTTCTTACCTGAGGAAGATAAATACAGTTTAAGTAAGACTGCAGTCGAATCGCAAATTTGCTCACTTTATGGTGGTCGAATCGCGGAAGAACTCATTTACGGTAAAGAAAGCATAACAACCGGTGCTTCGAATGACATCGAAAAAGTGACTCAACTCGCGCGGAATATGGTCACGAAGTGGGGATTCTCTAAGAATTTAGGTGCCCTTACCTATGATGAAAACGGAGGGGAAGTTTTTCTCGGTAAGTCGGCTGCTACACAGAGTAATACGGTTTCTGAGGACACCGCACAACTCATTGACCAAGAAGTTCGAGAAATCGTCTCTCGACTCTACGATCGGGCCAGAGAAATCCTCGTCGAAAACATGGATAAGTTACATATGATGGCGGAAGCCTTGATGGAGTACGAAACGTTGAGTCCGGAACAAGTCGGTGATATCATGGCGGGCGCGAAACCACGTGCTCCAGCCCCCCTTGAAGAGAGCTCACCACCATCGGATCTAGGGGCTGAACCTACAAAGGAACCATCCCCATTCACGGCCCCGGCTGAAGAAACCTAGGTTTATAACGACTATCAGTCGGGACGCAAGTCCACAATGGATGTACAGTCCAGCACTCACTCGGTTTTTGGTACCGATGGTATCCGCGGTGAGGTAGGAACTTTTCCGTTAACCACTGAAGGTTGTGGGAAGATTGGTTGGGCTACCGGTTGTGAAATAATCGACTCGACCAACAAACTGATCCTCATCGGTCGTGACACTCGCAATTCTGGCTTGGTGTTGGAAGAAGCCCTAAAAACCGGCTGCCTTAACGCGGGAGCGAATGTTCTCATGGTAGGAGTCCTACCTACACCAGCCATCGCTTATCTTGTCCAGGAATGTGGAGCAAGTCTGGGTCTTGTCGTGAGCGGTTCACATAATCCCGCGACCGATAACGGGATCAAATTTTTTTCTAGCGACGGCTCAAAGATTAATACTGCGGTAGAACAACGAATCCAGACACGACTTAGTGAACCAACAACCGCTGCGGAATACTCGAAGTTAGGTCAGATCTTGCCGGTGATTGATGCACGGAATCGTTACAAACAGTTTTGCCAATCGATTATACAACCCCGATTAGAACTGAACGGTATGCACTTAGTTCTTGACTGTGCAAACGGTGCATGTTCTCAACTTGCTCCGGAAATTTTCGAAGAACTTGGTGCACAGGTTACGGCGATTGGTAATGAGCCAGATGGTACCAACATTCACGTTGGTTGTGGTTCTACAAATCCGGCTGCACTCGCGCAAATAGTAGTGGAACAAAAGGCTGATATAGGATTTGCATTTGATGGCGATGGCGATCGCGTAATAGTCGTAGATTCCACCGGTCAAGTTCGTGATGGCGACTATATTCTGTATGCGTTTGCAAAAGAACGATACTTATTGGGAGCTTCCTTAGAAGGTGTCGTATCAACGGTAATGGCTAATTTTGGTCTCGAACACGCTCTTGCGAGGTTGGGTACTCGTCTAGAAAGAGTTGATGTAGGAGATCGAAATGTCCAACAACGGTTAGCAAAACGTAAATGGTTGTTCGGGGGAGAACCATCGGGGCATATCTATTGTCGCGCCGATTCGACGACTGGCGATAGCATTGTTACCGCAATGTTCATCTTGCAAACTTGTCAGCGATTGAACTCGAATTTTGAGTCGATTGTTGCCGATCTGAAAAAATTACCAGCGAAGTTAATTAGCGTACCGGTGAATCGTCCGGATCAGCTGACGAGCAGTGAAGAGCTGAGACGGCAGATAGCGCGTTGTCAAGAGAACTGTGAACCTGCATTGAGAGTAAATGTACGACCTTCAGGGACCGAACCGGTTGTTCGAATCTTGGTAGAAGGAGTTGACGCGAAACTCGTCGAAAACAAAGCAACTGAGGTTGCGACTATGATCGTAAAATACATCGCGGAAAAGTAAAATGAAATCTACATTTACAGTAGGAATCATGTCTATTTATTGGTCTCTGGCGAAATGTAAAACTTTCTATCTCTATCCGTTGCAGAACAAGTATTGATCACTTAGCGTCGTGAAGACACGAATACTCTAGCGTACCACCAAAAACTGTTAAAGTAAGTACGAGCACATCATTACTGCATGGAGCAGAAATACAAATCTATTCACTCAAATTACTAAATGAATCAAATCAAGACGCCACTAATCGTTGCCAACTGGAAGATGAATGGAAATCAATTATTGTGTCGACAGTTCTCGGAAACTTTAGAGTGTCCAGCGAATGGAGAGGTCTGGATTGCTCCACCATCTTTGTATCTAGAAACACTTGCGGTCGATAAAAAGTTACGAAATTTCGTTCGAGTTGGGGTACAAAACGTCTATGGAAAGAGTTCTGGCGCATACACAGGCGAAGTGGCGGCGACGATGGTACGCGAATCAGGAGGTACGTTCGCGATTGTTGGACATTCCGAACGAAGAACCCAATTCAATGAATCGGATTCTTTCATCGCACAAAAATTTTATGCTAGTATCGAGGCCGATCTGATACCTATATTGTGCGTTGGTGAATCCCTAGAAGAACGGGAAGCTGGATTGACTTATGCGGTCGTTGAACAGCAACTGACTGAGGTAATCGACACGAGTGGGATAAAATACTTTCATAAAAGTGTGGTAGCTTACGAACCTGTGTGGGCGATTGGTACTGGTAAAGCAGCATCGCCCGTCAATGCTGAGGAAGTTCATGTTCACATTCGCCAAGTTATTGCAAAATACGATGATCAGTTCATACCTATTTTGTACGGTGGTAGTGTTAACGAAAACAATGTGGGTGAACTTTGGGAGCAACACAATATTGACGGGTTTCTGATCGGTGGAGCGTCCTTAAACCCGCACACTTTAAATTCAATTATTGGAGAAATAACAAGGTAACTTCAATGGAATTGTTTGAAACTGTTCTGTTAATCTGTTTGATATTGGTGGCTGTCGCTTTATGTGGATTGATTCTGATCCAACAAAGCCGAGGCTCTGATATTGGTGCCGCGTTTGGCAGCGGTGCTGCAAACACCGTTTTTGGCACGACTGGTGCAACACCTTTTCTGGTAAAGATTACGGCTGTATTAGCAGTATCTTTCTTTTTGGTTACTCTTGGCTTGGCTTATGCTGCGAAAGAAAGAGTCAATATCGATCAATCGTACGATTTTGGTGGGTTACCTATGTCGTCAGAGAGTGTAGATTCAACAGAGACTACATCCGACGAATCGCCTACTGATAGTGTTTCTGAAGGCGACGAGTTACCGCTGGTGGACGACGAAGAATCTGAACCGTCCGAGGGGGGAGATGTATTGCCACCCATTGAACCGACAGATAGTGGTGGCGACGATTTACCGGAAAGCCCAGATATATAGCGGTTAATTTCGGAACATCAACTTAAGTGTTCCCGTTCGATTAACTACTGTGCCGAAGTGGTGGAATTGGTAGACACGCCACCTTGAGGGGGTGGTGAGCTTTAGCTCGTGGAGGTTCGAGTCCTCTCTTCGGCACCAATTTTTAACGTGCCAATTTGATTTGGCTTAACAAATACCTATATACAAGCACTTGACCACTGTAAGGAGATACTATATTGATGGTAGAACAGACTTTAGATGCTCACATGGTTACTCAGGCTGCAGTGATTGCCCATCTCATAGAGTTGGCGCTGAGATCGGAATGTGACGCAGAAGAAATTAATAAAAAACTTCGTGATATTGCGAGCAAAACTGCATTATCGGAGATTTGGATATCGGATGAAGAAGGCAGAGTCGAGTACTCAAGTGTCCCCGACGTAGAATTTTCTTTCTGTGACGATTGTGACGCTGACAGTCAGGCTGGCAGGTTCTTGAAACTGCTCTCTGGAAACATTGAATCGATAGTTCAACCATTCATGCCCCGTACATTGGATGGGCGGTCGTTCAAGTATGTCGCTGTGCGAGGCATCGATAAGGCGCGAATTGTTCAGGTTGGTATCGCAGAAACTGATGACTAGCATAAAATGTGTGGAAACCTACGCAGTCATCCAGACAAGAACTAAATATGGAGGCTTTATGTCAAACGAATGTAATTTACTTAAGCGTGTGATTAGCAAATGGTACGAATTTGTAAAGACTGTTACTTTCTCGATCGGTTTATTCGTACCGCTTGTCGTTTCGCAGATAATTTTGGCTCAAGCGACGGAAGACTGTTATGTTCCGCCCGGAACTACCCCTATCGAAGATCCGACCGTTACTGCGGATCAGGCGACAGCGGACGAATCTCTGGTTAAAGACTTCACCCTTGAGGTGAGTGCAACATTCAAAGATTTTTCATCAAACGTTAATGACCTTTCGCAAATCGTCTATTTCGGCTGCGTACTCCGATTAGAGGATAGCGCTTGGAGCTCAGATACAGTCTATCCGATTATGGTTAGTCCTTTTGGGCGAATAGTTTTTCATACTGAAGATATGTCTCTGTCAGGTAGATTGTTGGATCCGGCGGTTTTAAGTACGATTTATGTTTCACTAGGAGTCGCTCGTAGTGACATCGCAGACCTTCGGTCTTCCGACCCAGACATAGTGGCAGCTGCGCGGCGGGCGATTCTTGCCCAATTGGCTACCGAGCCGGATGCCGCATTTGATGCCACCCGACCGATACCTGGAGTGCGACCTGGGATTCCGGGGGCAAAGGGATACGTGAGTGCTTACGTTGGTCGAACTTTTCGCATTCCATTGTTAGTGATTGGTGGATTTGATTTAACCATAGATCACATTGCTGAAGAAGTCATCGACTATGGGAATCCTACCATCACGGCAGAGCAAGTCGTCGATCGGCCAACCCTAAAGCAATTTGTTACTGAAGCGGGTAATTATTTTCTCGAAGCACAGGCAGACACGCGTGATGCCTTGCTAGCTTCCACTGTAAAGGTAGCAATGCGAGATCCAGATGGTCCGTGGCGACACGGTTCCGTTTATATTTACATCTTGGATCTTAGAAGCAATATTTGTTACATGCACGCCGCAAATCCCAACCGTTGGGAGTTTCGTTCACTGACACCGGTCACTCGGGACGTGGCTAGCGGTGAGTTTATAGTCGAACTGATTGTTGAGGCGGCGAGAAGTAGTTCGGAGGGAGGTTTCGTCAGATACTATTTTGATGATCCTACCAACGACAACGACAGTGCTGATTCGCCAAAGTTAGCATTTGCGCGTGAATTCTCCGGCACAATCGAAACCTTTGATGGCAGAGAAATCACGTCGAACTATATCGTCGTCTCGGGCATTTATCTGACTTCACCCGAAGTGGTGAAAGAACGTCAAAATAGGGTTCTTGCGGCACTACTCCCACAGGTCATGAGAACTATCACCGCTAGTTCGGTCAATGCGATTTCTGATCGATTACAGTTCGCCTACTCAAACTCTGAACAATCCTCTGCTCTCAATTTAGATGATAGCGCAATGCTAACAAAGCTTCATTCAGTTACCAGAGACAATAGAAATAGCGGTGTATTTGATGGATTCAGGTTGATCAATGACTTTAATTTTCATTCTAAACTGCCTACTGGTAGCGCTAACGGACTCCTGGGTGGTTTGACATTTTGGGGGAATATTGATCAGCGATCACTCTCCGACGACAACCTTCAAATATTAGAGTACGATGGTAAAGTCAATAGTGTTAATCTTGGAGTCGATCGTAAAATCGGCGAGAATTTAATAGGAGGTGTGTCGTTCACTCGATCTAGTGCTACGGTGGACTATACGGATCCCGAGCTAGTTATTGGTGAGTTCTCGATCACGAACTCCTCTATCAATCCCTATTTAGGATGGCAGAAACCCGATAGTGGATTGTTTATGTGGGCTGCGGCAGGTTTTGGCGGCGGTGAAGTTGGCTTTGAGGAGTCGACTAACTCACAAGAGAGTGATTTAACGCAAAGAATGATCGCGACTGGTATTCAACAGTCGTTGTATTCGAGCGAAAGTTTCTTGCGTGGTGGAACTACAAGCCTACAACTAAAAGGTGAGACCGCGGTCACTGAAGCAACGGTGGACGATAATGGCATTCTCGAAGAAACAAGTCTGAGTGCTACCCGTACTCGATTGTCGCTGGAGGGAATGTATTCTCGACAGTTGGCGTCGAATGCCACCCTTACTCCAGCTATTGAGATTGGCTGGCGACACGATGGTGGCGATGGCGATACCGGTGGAGGTTTCGAGTTGGGAATGGCATTGGGGTATACAACCGGTCGTCTCGCCTTCAAGCTAGACACGCAAACTTTACTCAGTCATTCCGAGTTGGATGACTACAATGAATGGAAAGTTGGCGGTATGGTTACTTTTCTACCTACGAATGGCAACTCTGGGTTTTCCATGTCTGCGGGTACTTCTTGGGGGACTCAGCGACCGAATGAGTTAGCATTCCAAACCCTAGACTCGAAGAACGATTTGCAGGTCTTCACGCAATTCGAAGATAAATCATTGCCATCGCTCACTTACCACACTGAGTTACGATATGACTTTAAGCAACCTACTGGATTGGGTTTGTGGACTTTCTATCGAGGTTATGCAAGCACCGATGAATCAAGATCGCTTGAGTTGGGAGCTACTTACCGATCCGTTTTAGGAATTGATACTAGTTTGCGGTTAGGTTTTGTAGATCGTCTTGATCAACCGGCGCAGTTTCATATTAAACTCGGCGGTACTATACACTGGTGAACTTACTAATACCGTAATAGGCGGAAGTTTAGAAAGAAAGTTCATATAGCCCGGTAGAACATCGAATCTTAACGCCGAGTTCGAGACTAGGCTTGCCTTCGCGCGCCTGAGAATTAGTCGCGAAAACTTCGTATTCGTATAATTATGTCAATACTGATGCGGGGTGGAGCAGTTGGCAGCTCAATGGGCTCATAACCCATAGGTCGGAGGTTCGAATCCTCCCCCCGCTACCATGAAGGTGAAGAAAACAACCTCTTCCGGATAAAGAATTCACCTCGTGTTGCACCTCGCATCGGAAGGTGGGGGGTGCCAAAAATAGACTACCCAATAACGCTACCGTACGAAACTAAATACTCGTACTTTCATAGCGAAATCCCACGTTAATTTGTTGTGGCTAAGGTGAGCTAGATAGCAACCTTCATCTTTTTACCCGCGGCCTTTACTTTAAGATTAGGAGATTCTCGCTCTGTGCGAACTAACTCAACAGGACTAGAAGAGGTATTGCGACCTACCATTGAAGGACTGGGATATATCATGTGGGGAATCGACTATAACAAGTACAAGAATCGTGCGAGTTTGTGTGTTTACATTGACTCAAACACTGGCATTACAGTAGACGATTGTGCTCAGGTGAGCAATCAGCTTGAAGGTGTACTTGATGTTGAAGCATTGGTGCCACCGAATTGTACCTTACAAGTGTCGTCTCCAGGTCTAGACCGAATACTTTTTCGTCCCGAACAGTTTGGGGAACGCATTGGGACAGATATTGACGTAAAACTACGCTGGCCTATACGAGGCCGTTCACGGGTCCGTGGAAAGTTGACCGCTTGTAACGACACTCACTTCAATATGGAAGTGGAACAAGAAGAATATGAAGTAGAGTTTGCCCAAGTGAGTCGAGCACGAGTCGTACCGAATTTGGATTGATAAGAAACTTATGAACTTTACCGATATGAAAAACGCAGTGGAATCAGTATCGAATGAGAAACGGGTTCCTAAAGAAGCGGTATTTGCCGCCATCGAGTCAGCACTAGCAACCGCCACCAAACGGCGAGTTCGTGAAGACGCGAAATTCAGAGTTTCGATTGACTGGGACGAATCTAAATGTGAAACCTTTAGGGTCTGGACTGTCGTCGATCCCGAGTTAATGGGAGAGAACCAATCTGAAGAGGACGCGGAAGATTTAACAAGTGAACTAGATTGGAAAAATCAAGAGTTCAATCCTGATGCACATCTGACTCTCGACCAAGCACAAGAAAAGCAACCATCGTTGAAACTAGGCGATGAATGGGAAGAGCCCTGGCCGAGTATTAATCAAGGTCGGATCATGGCGCAGATTGTGAAACAAGTGATAGCCCAAAAACTACGTGAAGCCGAACGTAATCGCGTCGCTGAAGAATACCGAGATTCGGTCGGAAAACTGGTGAGTGGTACCGTTAAACGCCAAGGACGAGAAAATCTTATTTTGGAACTTGGTGGTAGTGTTGAAGGAATCATACACAAGGACAATTTGATTCAACGACAACACCATCGAGTAAATGATCGCGTCCAAGCCTATCTACTCAAGATTGAATCCGAAAACAAAGGACCTCTGCTCACGTTATCGCGAACGTGTAAGGAAATGTTGGTAGAACTTTTTAAGAAGGAAGTACCGGAGATTGCTGAAGACGTGATTGAAATCCGTGCCGTTGCGCGCATTCCAGGGCAGCGTGCCAAGATTGCCGTTACGACGAACGATGGTCGGATCGATGCGGTAGGAGCGTGTGTAGGTATGCGTGGTTCTCGGGTACAAGCAGTTTCGTCGGAATTGGAAAACGAGCGAATTGATGTGCTGCAATGGTCGGCCGATCCAGCGCAATTAGTCGCAAACGCGATGAGTCCTGCCGTTATCGAACAAATTATCAAAGATGAAGATTTACATTCGATGGACGTTCTGGTTCGTCCCGAACATCATGCAACTGCAATCGGTTCGAATGGTGAGAACGTACGGTTAGCAAGTGAACTAACCGGTTGGAAATTGAATATTCGCAGCTATGACGAGGTGATTAAAGAGCAGGAAGAACGAGAAAATTTGCTGATGCAGACGTTCATGGAACGATTACAGGTCGACGAAGATTTAGCTCAAGTATTGCTCGAAGAGAACTTCAACTCGTTAGAGGAGATTGCGTATTGTGAAATCGAAGAAATGCTCTCGATTGAAGGATTCAATGAGGAGTTAGTCGCTGTTCTTCGAGATCGTGCTACTGCAGCTGTCGAAGAAGATGCTGCTTCTGGTGTAGTCGATGAATCGCAAGCACGAGCACCAAGCGTGGATTTGATCAATCTGGAAGGCATGACCGACTCATTGGCGTGGCGACTTGCGGCCGAAGGAGTACGAACGGTAGAAGATCTTGCCGATCAAGCTATCCCAGATATCTTGGATATGGAAATCGGCGTGAGTGCAGAACTGGCCGGTAAACTCATCATGACGGCGCGCTCGCCGATGTTTGCCGACTCCAAGAAGTAGTTTTAAGTTGCTCGACGACTAGAAAGCATTAATCGATAGAGACATGACGAACCTAGGGAAAGATACCGTAGTAGAAGTCGCAAAGCGACTACAGTACGATGTCGATAAACTTTTAGAACTGATTGCAGCGGCTGGCTTACCGCAAAATTCTGGTACCGACGTATTCACGAACGACGATATGCGTACGTTAAAGGATTACATGTCAGCTAACCCAACTCAGCCCACTCTAACACGTACGAC
The DNA here is from genome assembly GCA_009845835.1 of Gammaproteobacteria bacterium. Classification (GTDB taxonomy): domain Bacteria; phylum Pseudomonadota; class Gammaproteobacteria; order Pseudomonadales; family Azotimanducaceae; genus Bin55. The sequence goes on from VXYV01000009.1 coordinate 35,113, forward strand.
TTTAGGCGTTGCTCGTAATCAACCCGCGGGCGAAAAATCAAATGCTCCACCCAGTGGTACCCTGCGTGCCGGTGGGACGTTGAGTAGTTCGCGCAAGGCAAACTCAACGGTAAAAGTGGCGACAGTCAGGCGGCGCCGTCTAGTCAAGCCAATAACGGGACAAACGGCAGCTGCCGAAAAAACATCGGACACTGCTAAGACTCAAAAACAGAAGCCAACAACTCCAGTCGACGATACTGAAACCAAGCATGTAGATGTTGCTGATACAACGACGGCAAAAACTACCGACGAAAGTACCCAATCACAGCTCGAACTGGAAAAACAACGTATTCATTCTGATGAAGAAAAACGCCAGTTGGGCGAGGATCAGGTACGGCGCGATAAAGAAAAACGTGATGAAGACACCCGTAAACGGCAAGAAGCAGAAGACAAGAAACGAACCTTAAAAGCTGAACGCAAGGCTAAGAAAGAAGAAGCGAAAGAAGCCGCTAAAAAAGAGTCTGAACGACTTCGTCGGGAAGCAGTAGAGGCGGTTGTGGCAGCTGAAGCTGAAGTGATTTCCGCCGAAAAACCCGGAGCTAAACGGTCTCGTGAAGAAAAAACTAAAGGTTTCCAGAAAGGTACGCTAAAAGGGCACTCAATTGTCTCCGGTCGACGAAAAGGTGGTGCAGGTCGCGGCCAAGGTTCCTTAGGTGTACGCCGGCGCAAACGAACACCGGCACTCGATGTGGAAAAACATGGTGGAGAATTTTCTCGACCAGTTGAAAGAATCATCCACGATGTCGAGGTGGGTGATGGAGTCACCGTCGGCGAACTAGCCCGGCGCATGTCGGTCAAAGCCGGTGAAGTGATCAAGACTCTCATGGCAATGGGTGAGTTAGTCACGATCAACGAAACACTTGATCAAGATACTGCTGTTCTTGTGGTCGAAGAAATGGGACATCGAGTCAAATTAGTGTCTAGTGATCCAATGGAGGAAGAACTCGAGTTAGCACAAAGTAAGGAAGGAGTCGAGGAACCACGACCTCCGGTAGTAACAGTTATGGGTCACGTCGATCATGGAAAGACTTCATTGTTAGACTACATTCGTGAAACTCATGTTGTGAACGAGGAACACGGTGGTATTACACAGCATATTGGTGCTTATCACGTTGTAACCGAAGAAGGTGCATTTACGTTCCTGGATACGCCTGGTCATGCACTGTTTTCTTCGATGCGAGCTCGCGGCGCAAATGCTACGGATATCGTGGTTTTGGTTTGTGCTGCCGACGACGGTGTGATGCCACAGACCCAAGAAGCCGTACAACATGCTCAAGCTGCTAAAGTTCCAATCATTGTGGCGATCAACAAGATGGATAAAGAAGGGGCGGACCCGGAGAGTGTAAAGACTGAACTGAGTAACATCGGGGTTACTCCGGATGACTGGGGAGGTGACTCTCCGTTCGTACAAGTTTCGGCGAAAACTGGCGATGGTATCAAAGATTTATTGAGTGCGATCGCTTTGGTGTCCGAATTGTCAGAACTCACTGCTGTGAACGAAGGTCCAGCGAGTGGTATTGTGATTGAAAGTAAATTAGATCGTGGTAAAGGACCTGTCGCAAGCCTCCTCGTACAAAACGGCAAATTGCAGAAGGGCGATATCATTCTTGCGGGTGAATGCTTCGGTAAAGTTCGGTCCCTTGTCACGGATCAAAGTTCAGTCGTTTCCTCCGCACAGCCATCAACGCCTGTGGAGATACTTGGGTTGAACGGCGTACCGGTCGCGGGCGATAAGTTCAATGTCACGCACGATGAGAAACGAGCGCGCCAACTTGCCGTAGCGCGCGCGTCGAAGCAACAGAAGAGAATCAATTCCTTACAACAATCTAAGCGTTTAGAAAATATGTTCGCTGGACTGGGTAAGGGTGAGAAACGAATCTTGAAAATTATCGTAAAAACCGATGTACGCGGCACCTTGGAAGCTATCGCACAAGCTTGTTCTGAAATCGGCAATGATGAGGTAGCAGTACAGATCTTAGGTTCCGGCGTCGGTGGCATCACTGAATCCGACGCTAACTTAGCACTCACTTATGATGCAATGATCTTTGGATTCAACGTACGTCTTGATAACTCAGCTAAGAAAGTTGTGGAGAAACATGACATTAGTGTGCGGTATTACAACATTGTTTACGAACTCTTGGAAGACGTTAAAAAGATCCTTGAAGAAATGTTGGTACCGGATGTGCGGGAAGAAATTGTTGGTACAGCTGAAGTTCGAGATGTGTTCCATTCGCCGCGCTTCGGTCAAATTGCTGGGTGTCGAGTCGTCGAAGGTACAGTATTTCGCAACAAGAAAATTCGTGTCCTACGCGACAGTACGGTGATTTATGAAGGCGAACTCGAATCTTTACGACGCTTCAAAGATGATGTCAATGAAGTGAAGAATGGACTTGAGTGTGGTATCGGAGTAAGGAATTACAACGATGTCCGTGAAGGTGACCGCATTGAAGTATTCGATGCGCGTGAAATTGCTCGAGCGTTATAGTGCGACGAGTACGAGTACTCAATCGTGCACAGTCATTTGGGCGCGAGCAACGTGTGGCAGAGTTTTTACGCCGCGAGCTCGGTGATTTGATTCGTACCAAAATGCGTGATCCGCGAATTGACACACGGAATATTTTGTTAAACGATGTGCGCGTCTCACGTGATTTACGTTTTGCCGATATCTATCTACGAGACTGTAAACCTGACGGTCCGCAACCGGACATACTGATCGAGGTATTTCAAAAAGCAGCTGGCTTTTTACGTACGGAACTTTCGCAACGGCACTCTATGCGCCACACACCGGAGTTACGTTTCATCTATGACTCTTTAGAAGAACAAGGTGGTACGATCGATAGTTTGATCGATAGAGCTGTCGATATTGAAACTCACACGGAACAGAGTGCTTGTGACTAAGCGACGCAGACGAGGGCAAGATATTGACGGTGTCTTAGTGCTGGACAAACCCTCGGGATTGACTTCCAACGAAAGTCTACAGCGTGTGAAACGGTTATTTGACGCCCGTAAAGTCGGTCACACAGGAAGTTTGGATACTTTAGCGACTGGAGTTCTCCCTTTGTGCTTTGGCGAAGCAACTAAGTTTTCGAGATTTCTATTGAATGCCGATAAATCCTATCACGTGCACTCAATCTTGGGGATAGCGACGAATACAGGCGATGCTGATGGAGAGGTTGTACAACGTAGTGAAACTAGCCACATACAACACGAAGAATTGGAAAATGCATTAGTTGGATTTCGCGGTAGTTTCGACCAAATTCCACCCATGTTCTCAGCGATCAAGCGCAATGGTCAACCGTTGTATAAATTAGCGCGGAAAGGAGTTGAAGTTCCTCGTCAAGCACGTCCAGTAACAGTTAACAAAAATACATTGACTCACTTCGAAAATCCTCACTTTCAACTTGATATTCAATGTAGTAAGGGCACCTATATCCGGACGATTGTGGATGATATTGGGAGGAAATTAGGAGTTGGCGCGCACGTTACGGCTTTACGGCGCCGTTCGGTTGGAACGTTCGATGAGACAAAACTCGTTTCGATTGAAGAATTGGAATCGGCTAAAGAGCAAGGAACCTTAAAGTCATTGCTACTACCTATTTCAAGTGTGGTCGAAGAGTGGCCAGCAATATTTGTGGCCGGTCCAACTGCTTACAACGTAAGGCATGGACAACCGATACGAGTACGCCAAACACCAGCCGAGGGATGGGTCAAGTTGTGCGAAACCGTAGGGGATTCTCGAGTACGATTTTTAGGTATTGGTGAGGTTCTTGACGACGGTCGAGTCGCGCCGCGACGATTGCTAGCTTGAACACAAAACAGAACAAATTTCACGGAGAATTTATATGGCACTAAGTGCAGAACAAAAAGGGGAACTTGTTGCCGAGTACAAGATAAATGAAAAAGATACCGGGTCACCTGAGGTTCAGGTTGCTTTGTTAACCAAAAACATTGAGGAGATCCAGTCACATTTGAAGGTACATGCGGGCGACAAACACTCACGTAGAGGTCTACAGAATATGGTTGCGCAACGGCGCAAGATGCTGGACTATCTCAAGTCGAAAGATCTCAATCGCTATACACAATTGATTTCAAAACTAGGGATCAGACGTTAAAAAACAATAGAAGGGGAATACATTGAAACCATCAAAAGTCGAATTTTCGCTAGGAGATAATTCGATTACTTTAGAAACAGGTCGGGTCGCGCGTCAGGCTACCGGGTCAGTCATGGCACACATGGACGATACGTCGGTGTTGTGTACGGTTGTAGCGGCGAAGGAAGCAGTTGCAGAGCAGTCATTTTTTCCGTTAACGGTAGATTATCAAGAGCGAACTTACGCGGCGGGTCGCATTCCAGGCGGATTCTTCAGACGCGAAGGACGACCGACCGAGAAAGAAACACTCACTTGTCGACTTATAGATCGACCTATTCGTCCGCTATTTCCGGACGGATTCCGGAACGAAGTTCATGTGATCGCCACAGTGATGTCGGTTGATCGTGATGTCGACCCGGACATCATCGCGATGATTGGGACGTCGGCAGCCTTATCCCTGTCAGGCATTCCGTTTGCTGGTCCCATTGGTGCTAATCGTGTTGGCTTCGTCGACAATATGTATGTGTTGAACCCCCGTATCGGCAGTTTAGAGAACTCCATGTTGAATATGGTTGTCGCAGGTACTGAGAATGCGGTACTTATGGTTGAGAGCGAGGCGCAACAATTATCTGAAGATCAAATGTTAGGAGCTGTGTTGTTTGCGCATGAAGAGATGCAAATCCAGATTCAAGCGATCAATCAACTTGTCGATGCGGTCGGTAAAGAAAAGTGGGTATATACCCCACCGGTTGAGAATACTGAGCTAAAAGCGAAGGTCGAAGCACGAACCATGGAGTCGATTAAGCAAGCGTACTCGATTCGCGAAAAGGTAGAGAGACGGGATCGAATTGATGAGTTTCAATCGCAATTGATCACTGAGTTAGTTGAAGAAGATGAGACGCTTGAAGAAAGCGAAATCAAAGAATTGTTTCAATCGCTAGCGAAAAACTACGTACGCGATCAAATCTTGAATGGTGAATCGAGGATCGATGGCCGACGAACAGACCGTGTACGTAATTTGGATCTTGAGGTTGGGACGTTACGCCGCACTCATGGGTCGTCGTTTTTTCAACGAGGTGAGACACAAGCAATTGTCACAGTCACTCTCGGTATGACAAAAGATGCGGCATTTATCGATGCTTTGAGTGGTGAGTCGCGGGACTACTTTTTATTGCACTATAACTTTCCCCCATACAGTGTTGGTGAGACTGGACGTCTTATGGGTCCTAAACGTCGCGAAGTTGGTCACGGTCGTTTAGCCCGACGAGCCATCGAGAGCGTGTTACCGGATCAAGAAACGTTTCCGTATACCGTACGCGTCGTCTCTGAAATTACTGAAAGTAATGGGTCGAGTTCGATGGCTTCGGTCTGTGGTGCTTCGATGGCACTCATGGATGCTGGTGTGCCGGTAACGGACGCCGTCGCCGGAATTGCAATGGGATTGATTAAAGAAGGCGACAAATATGTTGTTCTCACGGATATTCTTGGTGACGAAGATCACTTGGGCGACATGGATTTCAAAGTCGCTGGTACCGAAAAAGGGGTGACTGCGTTGCAGATGGATATCAAGATTGACGGGATTACCGAAGAGATTATGAGTGATGCGCTCGCACAAGCGTTTCGCGCACGACAGTTCATTTTGCGGCAGATGAACGGAGTTATTGCTAAACCACGGGAGTCTTTATCGCAATATGCACCAATCGTGTTTACGCTAAAGGTTAAAGCAGATCAGGTTCGGGAAGTCATTGGTAAAGGTGGTGCGACCATTCGGGCGTTACAAGAAGAGACTGGGGCCCTGATAGAAATCAACGATTTCGGCGAGATCAAGATTTATGCAGAGAACGCAGAAATCGGTGAATCCGCAGAGCGCAAGATCAAAGCGTTGACTAGGGAACCGGAGGTAGGTGGAATCTACGAGGGTGAAGTCAGAGCTATTATGGATTTCGGGGCGTTTGTGCAAGTAGCGCCGAATAAAGATGGTTTAGTGCACATTTCGCGAATTTCGAATAATCGTGTTGAACGTGTGAGCGACGAGCTCTCAGTCGGTCAAATTGTTGAAGTTGTAGTCATCGAAATTGATCCGCGCGGGCGAATTTCGTTATCGATGAAGGACGTCGAGAAGTATCGTAACACCGGCCCCAGTGACAGTCAGGCCTCCTAGGGTATCGAGCGGTTCTTAACTAGGCCCTGGACTACACTAGGATCGGCTAAAGTTGAGGTATCACCGAGATCTTCAGTTTCGTTCGCCGCAACTTTCCGCAGAATTCTTCGCATGATCTTTCCAGACCTGGTCTTCGGTAAATTCGGAGTCCAATGAATTACGTCCGGGCGTGCAATCGGACCTATTTCTTTACGAACCAAGTTCAATAGTTCTTGTTGCAGTACTTCGGTCGGTTCGACTCCCACCATTGGTGTAACGAACGCGTAAATTGCCTCACCTTTTATGGTATGTGGTGAGCCAACGACTGCTGCTTCGGCAATTTCTGGATGGAGAACTAACGCACTTTCTATTTCGGCGGTACCTAAACGATGCCCCGACACATTAATCACATCGTCCACACGTCCGGTAATCCAATAATAACCGTCGTGATCTCGGCGTGCGCCGTCGCCCGTGAAATACTTGCCGGGGAATTTTGTATAGTAGGTGTCGATCACTCGTTGATGATCACCGTAAACTGAACGAATCTGACCAGGCCAGGGAAGCAGCATGACGAGACTACCTTGTGCTTCAGTTTGGGTAATAACGTTTCCTTGATCGTCGACTAGGGCAGGTTTGATTCCGAAGAAAGGTTGAGCTACCGAACCAGGTTTAAGTGCCATAGCACCAGGCATTGGAGAAATCATAATTCCGCCAGTTTCAGTTTGCCACCAAGTATCGACGATTGGACAACGACGTTCACCGACGACTCGATGGTACCACTCCCACGCTTCCGGGTTGATCGGTTCACCTACTGTCCCAAGCAAACGTAGTGATTGTCGCGAACATGAATTGACGTAGTGGTCACCTTGTGCCATGAGTTGCCGGATCGCTGTCGGCGCCGTATAGAAAATGTTTACTTTGTGCTTGTCGACGACTTGCCAAAAACGCGCGGAATCCGGGTAGGTCGGAACACCTTCGAACATTAGAGTCGTCGCGCCATTGGCTAGTGGACCGTAAACGATATAAGAATGACCGGTGACCCAACCTACATCGGCCGTACACCAATAGATATCGTTGTCGTGATAGTCGAAGATCCACCGGTGAGTCAGGATGGTATGCAACAAGTAACCTGCCGAACCGTGTTGAACCCCTTTGGGTTTACCAGTACTTCCTGAGGTGTACAAGATGAACAGCGGATCTTCAGAGTTCATTTGTTGGGGCTCACAATCGGACGATTGTGAGTGCACGAGGTCGTGATACCACACGTCGCGCGACTCATTCCAATTTATCGTACCGGCCGTGCGTTGAACGGTCAGTACGGTGTGCACGTTCGGGCAAGCTTGTAAAGCTTCGTCAGCATTGCGTTTCAGCGGAATCGTTTTTCCACCACGAATACCTTCGTCTGCGGTAATCAAAACAGTACAATCAGAATCTAAGATGCGGTCACGTAACGAGTTAGACGAAAACCCGCCAAATACCACACTGTGGATCGCACCGATACGTGCGCAGGCTAGCATAGCGTATGCCGCTTCTGGAATCATCGGCAGGTAGATACATACACGATCACCTTTACTAACTCCACGAGCTTTCAGTGCATTAGCTAAACGGCATACTTGTTTATGTAGTTCTCGATAACTGATGTGTTTGACATCATTGCTATCGTCGCCTTCCCAAATGATCGCTGTTTGCTCGCTTCTGGTGTTGAGATGTCGGTCAATGCAGTTGTGTGAAACATTTAGGACTCCATTTTGAAACCAATTGAACTTTCCTCGTTCAAATGAAGCATTGACAACAGTGTCAAAAGGATGAAACCAGTCGATACTTTCTCGGGCTTGTTCAGCCCAAAATTCATCAGGATTCTCGATAGATCGCTGGTACATGGATTCGTACTGATCGCTATTGACATGGCAAGTACGAGAGAATTCTTTATCAATATCGTAAATTGCGGACATTTGAATACCTGTTAGTCTGACGAAGCTTGTAAAAATTTTATCTTTGCGACGAAATCACTTAGCGTTGGATCAATTCCACTTAAGTCTTTCGACTGCAAAAGTTGTACGACGTCGTTTGCGAGCGGCTTACCTGTTTCTACCCCCCATTGATCAAATGAATTGATACGCCAAAAATATCCAAGACACGCAACTTTATGTTCGTAGAGCGCTAGCAAGCTGCCAAGGGTTTTTGCATCCAGTTGTTGGAGTAAGAAAACTGTAGAACCATGTTGTCCCTTAATTTCCTTAAATCTATTGTTGCGGGAGGTTTGAACGCCGTTTAGCATTATCGAACTTTGTGCTAAGGCATTAGCAACCATCCAGTTAAGATTGTCCGCGTCATTCGAGGATGCATCGGGAAGTATAGCGAAAATATCCGCGCTGTAATTTTGTGTACCCTGGTGAAGCCATTGATGGTAAGCGTGTTGTCCTTCAGTTTCGCTACCTCCCCAAACCACGGGGCTCGTCGGACAACTGACTGGTTGCTGTTCGGTTGTCATCGATTTACCGTTACTTTCCATCTCAAGTTGTTGCAGATAGCTACCTAAATGACGGAGACGCGTATCGTAAGTTAGAACTAGATGTGATGTAGCGTCCAAACCCGAGATATTCCAAAGTGAAAGCAGGGCGAGCCGGATTGCTAAATTGGTTGCAGGATTCTCTGTCTCTAGCACATGCACATCCATTTCGTGTGCGCCACGCAGAAAATCCAAGTACTGTTCCTGACCCAAAGTAAGCGCAATGGGAAACCCCATCGAAGACCAAACAGAATATCTACCACCAACCGAATCGAGGACCTTGAGTACTACTTCGCGGTCCGGTGGTAGTTCGGCATTACTTGTGATATGCACAAAGTGACTTGTAAAGTCGGTGTTTGGTGAAGTTCGTTCGATAAACCAACGTCGGATAAGCCGTGCGTTCTCGATTGTCTCGTAGGTTGTATAGGATTTTGATGCCACAACACACAGGGTAGATTCAGGACTGAGTCCACCGAGCAACTGCTTGAGTTGTTCGAAGTTTACAGCAGTCACGAAATGTATTCGTAAGGTGGGATTGGACGACAGTGCGGTACACACATGTTCAGCACCAAGGTGTGAACCCCCAATCCCTACATGCAGTATATCGGTGAAACGTTTCCCGGAATATCCAAGCTGAGTACCGTCACGTATAGAAATAGCAAGATTTAACATCTCAGTTCGAGACTGTTGTATTTCCTGGTTGTCGAGATTCGTTATGTTGTGGTTTAACTCTCGGTGCTGAATATGTGATGCCGCGCGCTGTTCGGTTGTATTGACTATTTCATTCCCTGCAATCAAGTGTAGGAAGTGGTGTACCTGACATTGGGTGGCATAGTTATCGAGCAATTTGAACACCCGTTCATCGATGAATTGACGAGACCAATCAACTAACAAACCTGATTGGTACTGGTGGTTGTTACGAAACCGGTTCGGGGTCTTCGTTAAGTGTTCGGTCGGTTGCCCGCGCAGGCGCTTAGCTTCTCCCTTTAATTCTCGAATGAGTTCCGTCGTCAAAGAATCTCTATTGACGTTCATGGGTTTGGATTAACGGGGACATTGTCAATGAGTCGAACATTCCCGAGAAAAGCGGCACCAAAGATTCTTGGTTCACCAAAATCTTTGGGGTTCATCTCAGTCAACTCATCTTCGTCGTAGATAGAGACATAAATTGGTTTGAAGCCTTCATCTTTTAACTTTTCCATGGCTCCTTTTTCTAACGCACGAAAGTCTGTTTTACCAGCGACAATTTGCTTTCTTACGTCACAAAGATTCTTGTAAAGCAGTGGAGCGAGTTTTCGTTCACTGGCACTCAAGCGAGAATTGCGGCTAGACATTGCTAAGCCATCTGGTTCTCGTTGAGTAGGCACTGAATAAGTATCGAGGGTGAAGTCTAGATCCATGACCATTTGTGAGATGATTGTAAATTGTTGCCAATCTTTTTCACCAAAATATGCGGCGCCCGGCTGAACAATGTTGAGAAGTTTGCAGACAATAGTAGTAACACCATCAAAATGACCTGGTCGGTCTTTACCACATAGCACCTCAGACATTTTTGGAACACTAACTTTTGTAATTGATAGTTCCCCGGAAGGGTATATTTCGTCCATTGTTGGTACATACACCACATGACATCCAGTTTCGTCGAGAACAGCAAGATCTTCTGGCAGGGTACGAGGGTATTCGTGGAAATCTTCGTGGGCACCGAATTGAATGGGGTTTACGAAGATCGAGGCTATAACGTGCTCGCACTGGTCAAGTGCCTCGCGAACTAATGCGAGGTGTCCGTCGTGTAAATTTCCCATTGTTGGCACAAACCCGATAGTTTTTGGGTTGACACTATCTAAATGCTCCCACAATTGAAATCTACGTTCGCAAATAAACATGGTTTTCAGAAAAAACAGTGTTCTTTACTAGGGAATGTGCCGGTACGGACAGCTTCGCCAAAGTCAGCGAATGCACCCGGGATTCCCTGCTTACTTTCAGCTAAGAAATTTTTGACAAATCGAGGAGTTTTTAAATTGGACAGCGTGAGACCTAGAACATCGTGCATGACCATGATTTGGCCGTCTACGTACGGTCCTGCCCCAATTCCTATGACGGGAATTTCCAGACGCTCGGTGATACTTTTACCAAGGTCGACTGGAACACATTCCAGCAACAACAACGATGCGCCTGCTTCTTCCAAAATTACGGCCTCCTCAATCATGGTCGAAGCTTGGTCTGGATTTCGTCCTTGTACACGAAATCCACCGAAGCGGTTGATCGATTGTGGTGTAAGTCCCATATGTGCACAAACCGGAATTCCCCGCTCGAACAATAGTCGCGTACTCTCGGCTAGCCATGCACCACCTTCCAATTTCACAACATGGGCGCCGGCCCGTAATAAAGCTGCCGCACTCTCCAAGCTTTGATCTGGTGACGCATAGCTCATGAACGGGAGGTCAGCCATGATTAGGCTGCCTCGATTGCCGCGACTGACTGCTCGCATGTGATAAACCATGTCGTCCACAGTCACGGGTAGAGTATTATCGTGTCCTTGTAGAACCATACCTAACGAATCTCCAACCAGTAATACTTCAATACCACTGGTACTGATTAGTTCGGCGAATAAGGCATCGTATGCCGTCAAGGAAGCGATTTTTTTGTTGTTTTTTTTCAATTGACTTAAAGTCGTCAACGTAATGGGTTTTTCGAAAGCTAATTTGTTCAACTTTTAATCCTTTAAGGAATCAATTCGTTCCAATAGTCAGACGTATGGTTTCGTTGGAACTACGCGGAACCGGATTTTGTTTCTTTTTGCGTCTTCGGCGTTTGCGTTTTTTGGGTTCTAGTGTCGCTATCAGCAGTTGCTGTTCAGTTGGTTCAAGGTTTTGCATATTCGTCCACCAGTCGACTACATTTTGCTCTACTTCTTCACATTCAACCCGAAGTGCCAGTAAATCGTACGCAGCACGAAATCGCTTGCGTGCCAAAGTGTCCATTATCTTTTTTGGTGGACTTTCCTCAAGCCGAGATTGTAAAAACCAGGTACCGTTAACGAATTCGATCATCACATTAGTAATCTTGAAGACGTTTGACGTGTTGGCTAATACTTGGCGGGTAATAAGCCTGTTTTCTTCTAGGGAATGTGGGACAACTTTATTTGTGGTCTTGAACTCAGAAAAGCGTTTCCAGTACATGGCAGCGAGCAGAAATTCGAGTCTCACAGGTTCGTCACATTGCACTCGACGATCAGTATTTTCCAACGCCGCGATCGTTAAAGGATCTTGGTCAGAAGAATACGGAAATAACAGACTTCGAATTTGATGGATCGCTAAGTTTTTAAATGATTCACGACCGTGACCGGACAAAAGTAACTTTCGTAAATCATCGCGTAATCGACTTCGTTCCAAATTTTGTAGCAACGGTTTAGATTTCTTAATTGCGTTAGCTAGTTGTGGCTCAAGTTTTATCGGTAACTTAGATTGAAATCGAATGGCTCTTAATACGCGGTGGCAGTCTTCTTCAAACCGTTTTTGGGGGTTTCCGATAGTCCGTAAGGTGCGCGTCTTGATATCCTGCATCCCATTGGTAAAGTCTAACACTTCATCATTTTTGAGATCGTAGTAGAGAGCGTTAATCGTAAAGTCGCGGAGACGATAGTCATCGCGGATGTTTCCATATTTGTTCAGTGCTTCGCGATCTTTGCGACGGTGGGGTGCGATGGAAGCTGCTTTCGAAAATCGGCGATAGGTCGAAATTTCAACAACGCCGATCGAAGTCTGTACGTGAACGATGCGAAACCTGCGACCGATGAGTCGAGCACTCCGAAAGAGTGCAGCCACCTGATCAGGTTTGGCACTCGTGACTATATCGAAATCTTTCGGCGAGATATCTAGAAGTAGGTCCCGGACGCAGCCGCCAACTAGTTTGGCGTCGAAATTATGGTCGAGTAATTGGTGAACAATCTTTTGGACATCTTTAGGGATTTGTGTCCGGTCGATGAGGTTCTTATAACGTTTGGGTCGGCTCAAGTTTTGTTTGTGGCAAGCGTGTCAACAAGGGTCCAATCGTATAGTGAGAATGGGTTCTGGATTGAGTTAAAACCGTGAGTAAATCAACGGAACTCAGTATTAAAAACACCGACAAACCGGCGACCAACTTTCATTTGTCGCCAATTTGTCGGCTATGAAGAAATTTTAGGCTAACTCAATCGAGCTAGTATTTTTTGCATGTTAAATTTCGGCAGATTCAGTCTCGTCTTCTTCGGGCATCGGACCATATCTTCCAGACAATACTGTTTCTAGTTTATCGGTTGGAAGATCTTTTTGGGTTATGCAGCCTTCGCTGTCGACAAGGAAACCCTTTGGAATGAAATTGACGCCATACGTAGTGGCCGTTTCGCCTTCCCAACCTTCGATCTCACCGAGGTTGATCCAAGGTAGTTCATTATCTTCTAAGCCACCTTCCCAAGCTTCCATGGTACTATCAATCGAAATCCCGATGATTTCAAAGCCCATGTCGTTGTACGCCGCGTACATTTCCTTGAGAGCCGGGAAACTAGCGATACAGGGACCACACCATGAAGCCCAGAAATCTACGAGAACCATTTCTTTTTCTTGTAGTACACCATGTAATGAAACTTCATCACCTTCAAAAGTCGCTAGGGTAAATCCGGGTGCGAGTTGACCTGGAATCACAGTTTTGTCATTGTTTGCCACAAGAATTCTGCGAGTATAGCTCTCAATTTGTGGAGTGATTTGTGCTTCAACGAATTCTTCACTGAATTGTGAGGATAGACTTTCGTATGCGGCAACCATTCCTTCCATGTCGTCTCTACCGAACGCACCGAGTCGTAAAGCATAAAACGCTACGAGTGGATCTGCAGTGGAATAGAGAATGTCTTGTAACGCGGAGACTTTCATCTCAGTATGTTGGTCTGCAAGATCATAGTATTCATGTCGATCTTCACCAGCAGGTTCAATGCCGATTCCTGCCATTACTGCGGTCAGATCAACGTGTTCACATTCGGGTGCTGCGGGATTGTTTTTAGCAAACTCTAAGTTGGGTAATTCACTTGCTTCTTCCTCAACCTCTTCACCAGCTTCGGCCGCTTCATGTTCCGCGTCCCATTCGTCCATGAGTGCCTGACGTGCCGTCATGACTTTGTCTTGCATTGCGAGATAGTTTGGATCGAGAGCCCAACTTGCTACTAGTTGCGAGTGTAAACCGTCGTCGTGGTCGGTTTTGACGACGAATTGTTCATTAGAAATTTCAATGAGTTCGAAGTGTGAACCGGGTTCCGCGATGAGTGAAACAGAGCTGTATACTCCAGCACGATCATAAATCATAACACTTGCAACGGCAGGTGCAGATACATCCATATCGATACTAAACATACCATCTTCCAGCAGAATATCAGGGGTATAGAATCGAGTCGTGGTACCATCTTCGTTGTAGGCAGTCCCAGAAAATCGCACGGACGCGGTCTCAAGCTTCAGGGATTCGGAATTACTCAGATCTCCACTGATCGCAAAACGTTGGGTTTCATCGGTAGATTTCAGATGAGGCCCTATAACCAAAAACTCCGGGGCATACCCGCCATCAATGATAGCAAACCGATAGTTTGAATCAGGATCAATTGATACTTGTTGCGTGATGAGATCCTCGGCATCTTTGGTAACTGCGATTGAGACTGTCTGAGTGTCGTCAAGGCGTCCCGTTAGCAGGATCTTGTTGTCGGCGAAAGTGTCAGTGTGGAGCACTTGTGTTTCCATTTGTCCCGCTTCGTCCTCGGTTTCATAGGAAACAGTGATTTCATAAACTGGAACAACTTCTTCGGTTGTCTCAGCGCCTTCTTCGGCTTCGGTGGGTGTACCGGCCGATAGTGAAATGATTTCGCCAGAAATCATGTATTGATCGCCAGCAAAAAAGCCTAGCCGTTTGAAAGGGTTACAGCTAGTTAAGGTCATCACAACAACGAGCAGTGTGATGAGACTAAGTATTCGTTTCATTAAAAAACTCTCCCCAAAAATTGGTATGAATTGATTCTCACTAGGTCTTGGTCTCAACGGCAATCATTTTACGATTGAGACGATGGAGAACACATAATGTCGTGTAATTTTACTTATTTTATTCGTACGGTCAACAACAGTCGTGATTGTTCGTTAGTTGGACATACTCAGGATGATCCTATGGTGCGGTTTCGACTCAGATGCCGGCCATCACAGATATGAGGTCTACATGTTCGCATTCTGAGGCCGCGGGATTATTTTTGGCAAACTCTCGGTTGGGGATTTCTTCTGCTTCTTCTTCTATGTGCTCGTCTGCATGGTAAATTCTGCGGCCTGTTTAGCTTCCCAATCATCAATAAACTTTTCCCGCGAGGTGGTAATCTGATCAAGCAAAGTGACGTATGGCGGTTCGAGCGCTCAATTTTCGACGAGTTGAGAATGCAGACCGTCGTATTCGGTTAAGCATGTCGGAAAGGAGTCGATTAGCTTGAGGTTACGTAACCTCTTTTAGCCCGCTCCGACGATGCTATAAACGATGAATAGTAAACGAAGCTCTTCTCTCAATCGAGACTTCGTTATCTCGAGTTGTGTACTCAAACATCAAGATGATGTCATTTGTGTCTCGTTTGATTCCCACTGCTCGACACTTTAAATCGGGGAATTTAGACGAACACATCGAGATGTCTTGCTCGATTTGAACGAGTGATAGAAAGTCCTTGCTGCCTTTTGCTTGAACGGGGATCACAAACTTGCTACCTTCCCGGTCAATCCCAATATAAATTTCATCAGTTTCAATCTGCCCTATCTTCGGAACAGATGTTAGAAGATGACTCTGAAGAGAGAAACAGGTCACGTCGGTAAAAATATCAATCAGACGACAATACCGAACTTGGGATAGTAATGCTTGTTCGTCAGAAGTGGCATACATTGCAACCAACGGGGGTGTACAATCCGGTACCATCGTGACTCGTTCACGATCGATTGAATGATTCAGAGGTATTCGCGCACTGAAGGCGTATTTGCCTGGGCCTAGTGAAGTGATGATCCATTCAGTTCCACGAGGTGCTTTTTGTGCTATTGATTCAGGCAGCTCTTGACGGGATCTGAAGGTGTATATCACATCGCCCACGTTTTTAGGCCGGGGAAGATTTAGTTCCACTGCAGCGTCGATCAATTCACTTCGTTCAAAGTTTACCTCAACATCTCCTTCACGGTATTTCTTTAGAAATACTAGCTCGATAATTTTCGAATAAACATTTTTACTCACACTTCAACCTCCTCAAACGGGATGACCGACCCACTGGAATATCACTACCTCTTCACGTAGTTCTTGCCTTGTCACGGTTGATCGACGCGTTCTAAACAAATCTATGTTCAAAATTCGATACCCTAACGATTCCGCGATCTCGGCGAGAATTTGACCGGTCGCGATCTGGATACGGAAAAACGACGCTTGGTCTCCAACCACGTACGCCAAAATAGCACCATTTCGCAGGTAAGGGCGCAGGGAACTCAAATGGTTTGCCATTCCACCGAAATACAAGCGAACAACTCGATGGTAATTCTTTTCGAATCCAGAACTCTTGTCTAATTCAGTTCGCTTCTTCTCAATTTGATCAGCAAGTTCATGTACCTTGTTGGGTAGCTTTGTCAGAAGATCTTTTTCATCTCCTACATAGACGTTGCGTGTATTTGATCGAATGAGATTTTGTTTCGTTGCCCGTAATTGTTTTTTGTCTTTTAGAAATCCGAGTAATACGGATTCCAACCGAGTGGCTCTAGAGTAATCTTTCTCATTGGGATAAGGAGGTGACGTAAAAACAAAGCCAATGCTTTCATCGTCGAGAGTGTTTGTAAGACGCGTCGAATCGTGTAGTATCACTCGGGAATTCGCCCCTCCGCAGTGGTTATATTTTTCGAGATCTTCTGCAATCTCGTATAAATTGAAACGCCATTTCTCAAATACGTTTACATCGTCTTCACGGATGTTTTTGACTCCTACCTCTGGTCCAAAATGAAGATTACTGACATCTTTAACGGCTGTTTTTGCCAATGCTAATAGCAGACACTTTTTTGTGTGAAGGGATATGTCCGAAATTGAATGAATGCTCTCGCGCAAAACCAATAACTTAGACATCGGATTTTCCGAGATTGAGTTTTTGATGAGTAAATCAGATTCTTGCTGACTGAATTTTTCTCGACGAATTCCGTCGAAAACCTTCAAGGTTTGTTCCGACGCACTACACACTTGTTCGCTGGCTGACAGAAGCAGATCTTTCCCGTGAGTCCAATCAGTTTTTACATTGGAAGCAAATTGCATCATTGGCATTGCTTCCACTCCCACACTCTGTATACGTAATTTTTTACACTCGTCATTTTTTACACTCGACAAGCGTCGTGCCTGTACCACAAAAAGGATCCAGTACGTTTGCATCAGGTTGAATAGAGAACCTTGTCAAATAGTCCTTCACGAGGTGTGGTGGAAACGATAAAACGGACCTATACCATCGATGGATAGGCAAGTCCTCCGGTCTAATTGCATTCAACTTTTGGTAAGACTGTTTCATTCGTGTTTAAGTTGTGAGGTAGCTATGTCACAAAAAGTAAAGTACAACTAAGGAATGGATTCGTTTGCTACATCGCTACCCATATTTTAAGACGTTTTAGGAGGAATGGGAGGGACGGTTACCCCGTTTGATACATGATCGAATCAAAACGCATTCATTAGAGCTCTTTACACCCTGCTTTCGCAGCGCTCAAATTCAGAAAGGGAACAAAAATAGCCGATGTTTTTGGATACTAACATAGTATTGTTCCACGAAAGTCATTACTCTACTCCTTAGATACCCAACCTTTGGAGGGGTTAAATCACCCCTCGAAATGGATCGCAAACTCGTGCTTTACTAATTGCCAGCGTAACTTCGGCGTTGTCCATTTCTTACTCGCCTAGCATAACGCCAAATAAATCAATTTCCGCGCCGCCCCTTCACTCGTGAAATGACCCGCGCCCGCACGGCCCGCCGAACCTTAGCATTGCGACTCTCACTCGCATTCGTCGTATAGATCGCTTTCCGGATCAACGGCGAAAACGCAAAATACGGAATCACTTGCTCCGGATGTAGAATTTATCGACCACCTGGGAGCGGCAATGGGAACGTCAACGGATCTATTTATGTGATCGTTCGGTGGCGGGTTGGAAGGATTTTTACTTGTCGATGTTTTGGGGGGCGGGGGTAAGATCCGCCGGTGACGAGTCGATTGTCATGAACTAGATTAAGTAGATTGTTTGAACGATGCCTTCGGAACAGGAATGCGATGGCCGGGGGGTGAAACGACTAAAGTTGAGAGAAATTGGACCCGACCAACACCCAAAACAACCGAACCAATGACGAGTTAACGAGTTGACTCTAGGGAGCGATACAAGATTTCTCACGAAATCTTTAAAAAAAATAAAATGGAGAATAGTAGA
>VXYV01000008.1 GCA_009845835.1 Gammaproteobacteria bacterium
ATTGAAACGATTCCTCTTTTCACTTAGTGTTTTGGTACTTTCCGGAATCGGAATTTGGGCGTTCCATGCGTTCTTTACAACGGCTAATTTCCAAAAAATTAACGCACACATAAATGAAGGAGCAACAACACTCGCAAGCTCAGCTAGTGATCGTCTCACTTCACAGATCCCCTTCAAAACGGCAAGACCAAACAAAAAACCGGCTATCGACGAAGATTCTGAGCAAGAATTTACAAAAAACGAAATTTCACTGAATGAAGACCTTCTAGCCAAAGGATATAAACTCACGACCCACCACGGAGAGATGACGAAAGTTGCCCTTCCAAACCCAAAAAATTTAGATCAGTATCGACAACCAAGATTTGAATGGATAGTGACCAATATTGATCAGTTTGAATTACCAACCAAAATTGAATATCGTAGCAACCCAGATTGGTTCTTTGCGTGGGTTCAGGTACAGCCTGAATTTATCGATTCCGACCTGAATACTCACTTTGATATCGAACATTTTGAAGTGTTTGCTGGTCCAGAGATGTTTCGACGAGCACAGATTCCTAGTTCTCAAGAGGCGATTCGACACATCTTAACAAACGATGCAATTGTTGGTATTGGACTCGAACCAAACGTTAGCAAACTAAACGAAACCCTAGTCAAAAGACTCAGTGAGAACTCCTTACCAGATTCGGTAGAAGTATTCATTACCCTTATGACCACAGTGGATGTTCCTAAGTGGATCAAAAAGCTTGACAAGATTGGTGTAGAAGTTCACCGGTGGGATCCAACTATTCGAGTTTTAGTCACCACGATTCCGGTTGACAAAACTTTTGAGATTGTTCAATATGACTTTGTACAAGCTGTTGAAGAAATTGGCCAAGTGAAGGCGATGCTAGATTCGGCCACCTTAGGGTCAGGAGTAGATTCGTTACGAACCTTCGAGGATACAGCCGGACTATTCGCGGGCAATACCGGAGTAGACATTCCAATCGGCGTAATGGACTCTGGTTTAAACATCTCGCATCTTGATATTAGTACTAATCGTAGCAGTATTTGTGGTGAATCTTTTGTTATGCAAGACAACGGCGACGTAGATTCTGAAGATCTTTGGATTGACTACGATGGACACGGTACCCACGTTACGGGAATTTTTGCAGGAAATGGCTACAACAACGCTAGCCGAGCTGGGGCTGCTCCAGGCGTTCAACACATTCGATTTGCAAAAGTGCTTGAAAAACAAACGGGTACGGGCGCGAGTTCTTGGATTATGTCAGCAAAAGATTATTTCGCCGAGGAAACTTCGTGTATTTGGGAAGGAAACCAGTCATCTGCCGTTCGTCCTTTAATAGTCAATATGAGCCTAAGTTCAATAACCTTTAGTTCCGGACACAATTCGAGCTCGCGCAAACTTGACTGGGTCGTGTGGTCAAAGAAACAGTTGTATGTAGTTAGCATGGGAAATAGCGCCCGCGACGGTTATTCTCAATACGCCGCTGCGAAAAATTCAATTTCGGTTGGTAATTTAACGGATTCGAATTTGGCGCGACCCTCTTCCAGTTGGGGACCTACCAGCGATGGAAGAATTGCCCCCAATATCGCAACCGTCGGTACACATATTTATTCGGCACGAGGTGACGGTAGTCGATCTGGTTACGACGAAATTACAGGTACTAGCGTGTCGTCGCCTCATATCGCTGGAATTTCCAGTTTATTGATGCAAGCAGTTCCAGAATTTCGAGAAAATCCAGCGCTGGTGCGCGCACAGTTAATGGCATCATCAGTTAAACCTCATACTTACTTTGAAGGAATTCCGGAGTTTTTTCCAAAAAACAACTCCGGTTCTCCAGGTTGGTTTACTTGGCAAAATGGTATGGGTGCCGTATCCGCTCGAACCGCTATATTACAGAACGAATCCGCTGGATGGGTAACCGGTAGTGCGACTTCCGAGTTAAACGACGATGAGTACGCTTACATTGAGATTGAAGTACCGGAAAATACCAAACGTCTCGATATCGTTCTAACTTGGGATGAACCTCCGAACGATTACTTTCAAACGGCAGTCCTTTCTGACGTAGATTTATACCTCGGTCCAAATTCGGACTGCGATCCAACAGAATGTGCTGATTATTCGTCAAAATCACGCATTGACAACGTTGAATACCTCATTATCGAGAACCCCGCTCCGGGTACTCAGAGAATTTCAATTGTCCCATTTAGTGTTTATCAGTTTGAACCTAGGGTAGCGGTTGCCTGGAAAGCAATAACTGGAGAAGTGAAACCACAACTAAGTGTAGGTACCGAAAACAATTCCATCGAAACCAACGGTGTTAAACGACCTGAATTGAATTTCACTGTAACTGTAGACTCCTATCTCGCAACAGGTACTTACGTTCACTTTGCCTGTCGAGACTCATTAAACGGAGTGTGTGATTATTGGTACGATGAATTGTTTTGGCAGCCTGGTAGTTACATTGAACGTGCGGATGGTACCAAGCAATCTCTCACTGGAGTAGATTTGTATGAACCACTCCCTCTGGGCGAAATCATTGCCCAAGAAGATAGAGAGGTTCGATTAGTGTTTCCACCCGATGTCAAGGTAGGTGCCCACCAACTGTACATCAAAGCGACCAGTATGAATGCTATGTCAGCTTTATCATCGGTTGATGTCATTGTAGGAAATGAAGAGCTGCCGGATCACGATTCAAAAGCTAGTAACGATGATTTTCACTCACCTATTAAACTAACTGAAGAATCTGGCGAACTCGAAGTGGATTTGTTAGTCGCGACTAGTGAACCATCGGAATCATGGTGGCTTTCTAACCGTTTGCTTACTTTCTACCAATTGCAAGGTTGGGAAGAACCTTCCTGGATTTTTTCTACACTCACGAATCATCGACCAATGAGTAGTCTCTGGTACTCTTTCGAGTCAGACAAACCAGAAACCATTGAATTATCACTTGAAGATCCCGATATAGAGGGTGCAATAGCGTTTATGTACGTGACGACTAATGAATCAGATTCGCTGACTGGAGATCGCATTATCGACTGGGAGACAAGTAATCCCTTACTTGTCTATCTTCAACCCCATCAGACTTATTACGTATGGATTGGATCGATTTGGAGATTTACACCTACTAAATTCACGTTGAAGTACGAACGACTCCCCGGTATTCCAGACAATGACATGTTTGCATCGCGGATAGAACTTTCAGGGGAGTCTGGATTTGTTTCCGGTTTCAACGAATATGCTACTACAGAACCTGGAGAACCGGGAGCTCATAAAGCACTTAGTTCAATGTGGTATGAATGGACCGCACCCGAAAACAGTTCATACGATTATTGGGAATTTACGATAGATCAAAGTTTTTCCTCAGACCGATTTGTAGTGCAGGTGTACGACGGGGATGAGTTAGTCGATCTTCGCTTGATTTCTGAGGTGTCTCTAATCCCCGAACAAACAATTGGTGTTGTCTTTCCAATAGACCCAGGAGAAACTTACAAAATCAAGGTGGCATCTTGGGAAAATTCAACCTCAGGTCATTTTTTACTAAGTTGGAAGGGAAATAGCGATACCTGGGTAATGGACAACGATATGTTTGCTAGTGCAAAGGAAATTTCCGATGTAAATGGGAGAACAGAAGCAAATCAAACTGGGGCGGATTTCACATCAATTTCGCCTCTTGATCAGCGTACCATTGAACCAAGTGAACCATTGAATACGGACTCCCATTCGTTATGGTGGAAATGGACGGCACCGACAGACGAGAAAATTACGTGGCGACTTTTAAAATCGCCGTATAACACTCTTTCAGTTTTTCGCGGTAGCGATTTGGCAACCCTCGAACACATAAATACCGCTCGAGAACTTGTACTGGATGCATCCGCAGGTGAGACTTTTAGCATTGCATTGCACCGTAAAGGTAGCTTTCAATATGAGATTGATCGTTCTAGCAATCAAATAGTTTGGGGAGTAACTCCAGAAAACGATTCAATCGCCAATGCCTCAACGACAGTGCTCGACGGCACTTCGGGGTCTAGTACGATGCAGTTAGAGTTTGCAACTAGTAGTGTCGATGAATCGATTAGAGGCGGAATCCAATCACAAGGAGTAAGATCGTCGGTTTGGGCGACATGGACGACACCCGAAAACTTTGACGGGTGGATGAAGTTTACACTCGAAGATTGGGAAGAAGCTGGTTTGAATGATAGTCTCGACCAACACTTTCTTGGAGTTCATCTCTGGAATGAAGAAGAAACTGTATACGATTTGATCACGTCCACCGATCGCTCTTACATCATTAGTGGTCGGGCGGAAGCACAGTTCAAACCAATTGCCAATCAAGACTACTTGATTCAAATAGCGTTGCGTAATAATGGAACAAATTTGAGTAGTAACCAAACCGAAGTAACCTTCACATGGGAGGAGACAGAATCCCCATCGTGGTTGTCTGGCAACTTGAGCAAGGTCGAAATCGGCGATCCCGAGGGCGACGATTTACTCGAACTGTCGGATCCTACCTCCTTGGTTTCAACCGGGCGCGAAGGTGATAAGTTATTGGTGAGTATTGAAGACGGCTTACTACTGCTAGGTACTCAACCGGATTACCAGGACCTAGAAGTTATTGAGGTGATTTCTACGAGTGAACAACCGCAAAATTCAATTTCCGATACGCAAGTATGGGATATCGCGCGGCAGGTAGTGTATTCAGCGCAAAATGTCGGTTTTGGTCTGGTCGAAGGTATCGGACAATCACAACGAAATTTTATTTACTGTGAAGTTGAAGACGACTATAACATAAACCCGACACAAGTTATTTCACATCCCACGGGTCGGTACCTCTACAAAATCGAATTTGATACGATTGCAGCCTATCGTCTGGATGGTCCATGTGAAATTACATTGCTACAAGTAATCTCTTCAGACGCCAGTAGTCACTCTCTACACACACAAGATACTCGGTTAGACAACTTATTACAGATGTCAATAAACCAAGATGGGACATACTTATATGGAGTTTCTGAGGAATATTTGATAACTATAGCAATTGACTCAACAGATGGAAGCATAGAAGTAAGTTCAGCGCTTGAAAACTCTAGTTGGTTCAGAGACGCAGGTATTCCCGTGGATTACGATGAATACTTTGTTCAAGCACCAACAGTGCTCGATCCAAGTGGCAAGTATTTGTTTGTTGTTGGTCGAATCAATCCAAACGTTGCGATCTTACAACTAGTCGACGATCCCTCAACGCCTAAACCACTTTCGTCCGTTACCGCTTACTATCTTTTTTCGGACAGTTTCTTTCCTAGCCATATTCGGAAACCAAGAGGAAATTCAGACCCTTCATCTTCAAATTGGTGGAACGAGGCCGGACCTGAAATCGAAAGTAGCCATAACGCCAATCACGTTGCAGTAGATGTTTTTACCGAAAATCGTTTTTTTGTTGCTACGTGGGATGAAGATTCAGAAGAGTTGTACATTTCGGATTGGGCTTCTGATCAACAACCTGATCGCTTTGGTAATGAGTACACCGCTTTTACGGATATGAATGGTGCTTTGATCACGCAACTACACGATGGTAGTAGAGCATATGTTGTACTGAGTCAATGGATTGATTCAATCCATCAGTTTGAACGTGCTAGTGGGGCACATATCGACCCACCGGAGCATGTAGAACCATATGACGAATACATCGTTCGCCTAGTAGCCATCGACGTCTCACCAGGAGAAATCAAACTGGGCAGCAAAACTATTTCTGCTTGCGAAGCAATATCTGAGGTGGAAATCGATGACGTCGTGTATACAGTTGAAAGTTCAAAATGGCAAAACCGTTCGGAATTAGGAGCGGACTGGGAAGACGTCGATGGTACGGTTCAAACCGACGATAATCTTTGTCCACTGGATCCGTCCGATAGTTTAGATTATCGAATGGTGGTGGAAGTGATCATTGATAGTGACGTCAGTAGAAAATACTCAAGCAACGTGATGTCGAAACCGGCCGACGAATAATTGATGTATTGGTAGTCACTGTGAATGCCCACTCTCGTAGGATACTAAAGCTTCAATATTCATGAGTTCATCTTCAGAAATCCTGTACGAAGTCCGTGAAGGAGTGGCAACAATCACACTCAATCGCCCAGGAAAACGCAATGCGCTGTCAGCAACTTTGGTCGCTGAGTTGCAACATGCTTTAAGAGCAAGCGAAGACGACGCAAGTATAAGGTGTGTCGTTGTGACTGGTAACGGTACGGCCTTTTGCTCTGGTGTCGATTTAGACACACCGCCACAAAATACTCTTGATCGGAATAATCCAAGTTCCTACCCAGAAGTACTTCGTACCATGGTGTACCACTCCAAACCGATTATCGCGATGGTTAATGGAGCTGCTTTCGCAGGTGGACTCGGATTGATTGGTGCGGCTGACATCGTGATTGTAGATGCAACAACAGTCATGAGTTTTAGCGAAGTACGAATTGGAGTAATACCTGCCGTTATCGCTGTTGTTTGTATACCAAAATTGGGAGTCCATCTAGCGAAAAAACTATTTTTTACAGCCGAACGATTCAACGGAAAACAAGCTGTCGAGTATGGATTAGCCCATGATGCCGTATCTAGGGACCAACTACGAACCAAGACAATGGACTACGTAGAACAGATGCTGAAAGCAGGTCCCAATGCCTTAATGAACTGCAAAGAACTTACTAGAGAGGTACCAACTTGGGATTTCGAAGAGGGTTTAAAGCGAACTTCTGCATGGAGTCAAGAGATGTTCAAATCTGCAGAAGCAATGGAAGGAAGCAACGCGTTCAATGAAAAACGACGACCCATTTGGGACCAAAAATAGTCGAGACTATAACTAGCACGACACAGGTATATCTGTGCCGTTGATAAAATTGTGTATAGCTTTATACTAGATCATCGAAAGAAACTAAAACGGCCTCAGAAGTAATTGTTGAAATCCTATGAAATCTAAGATCTGTGATCTCTTAGGCATCGATTTTCCGCTATTTGCGTTTAGTCATTGTCGAGATGTTGTCGTCGAAGTTTCGAAAGCTGGCGGGATGGGAGTTCTAGGAGCTGCTGCATTTGAACCTGAATCTCTTGAAGTTGAACTCAAATGGATTGACGATCACATTGAAGGCAAACCGTATGGGGTCGATTTGATTGTTCCAACCAAAATGGCTGATGTTGAACATTCGACAGTGGTTGAAAACTTAACCCGAGTGCCGGAACAACACCGCCACTTTGCACTTGATCTATTGAGACAACACGGAATTGACGATGTAGATGTTTATACGGATGAAGTTTTCGACACACACAATGTCATTACGGGTTTCTTAACCGAAGAGGAAGCAGGAATAGTGATTGACGTCGCTCTGTCTCACCCTATTCGTCTTATCGCTAACGCGTTAGGTGTCCCTCCTCCTTATATGATCGAAAAGGCTAAACAGAGTGGGATTCCTTGTGCTGCACTTATAGGATCAAAAGAACATGCACTTAAACAAGTTGACGCCGGAGTCGACATCATTGTTGCATCAGGTACGGAAGCTGGCGGGCATTGTGGTGAAGTTTCAACACTAGTCTTAGTCCCGGAAGTGTGTGAAGCGGTGAGAGATTCTGGTGTACCAGTTTTAGCCGCGGGTGGTATTGTGACTGGTCGTCAAATGGCTGCTTGCATGGCGATGGGAGCTGCGGGTGCTTGGACTGGATCGGTTTGGCTCACGACGGTGGAATCTGAAACATCGGAAACCTTCAAGAAAAAGTGTGTGGCAGCGTCTTCTAGTGAAACGGTTCGTTCTAAACAGCGTACTGGAAAATATTCAAGACAACTTAAGTCTACTTGGACGACTGCATGGGACTCACCAAACGCCCCTTCACCCTTACCGATGCCCCTTCAATCCCTCGTAAGTGAACCACCGCTAAGTCGAATTAGTAAAGCGGCGGAAAGTGGTAATCAAGGTGCTCAAAAGTTAACCACTTATTGGGTTGGTCAGGGTGTAGGACTAATGAATTCCATACAAACCTCGCGTCAGGTTGTATATGAATTTATGGAAGATTTCTTAGCGGCACAAGAAAACTTGAATACTAGTTTGGAAGACTGATTTTTCGATAGACTTGCCATTTGAACCCTAAAGAAACTCTTCGACTTCAAGAGTTCAACGAAGTAAATTTTCTGACTTCAATTAGAACCCTCTAATTCACTGTGATTTTAGACGTACAGTTCCCGAGTTCATAGGTCTTTTGAAGAAAGTCGCGCGTAGCGACAGTTAGATTACCCCGTTATTACCGATACTTTTGCCTTTTCAGGATGGTCGCCACTTCGTGTAGTGCCATTTAAGGAATGTGTGCATAAATTGAATTAAGCAATAAATTCGAAAAAAAATTTAGTCGATCAAGTCAAGATTGGAGTCAGCAGAGTGAATCAGGTGAATTTCGCCGCGTTTTTTCGTGTCGATCTTGCTTTTTTTGACCAACAACA
>VXYV01000061.1 GCA_009845835.1 Gammaproteobacteria bacterium
GATTTTATCATAGACCAACTAAACTTACAATTAAATCGTTATAATGTCTATTATACCATTTCTGTTAATAAAGCCCTCTTTACGTAGAATAAACTTCCAGTTTGTTCTACATAACTACACATTTCTTGAAAACCGGTAATGCTATATCATCATTTAGAAATGGTATTAGTAGTTGTTAAAACGTTGTCACTTTAGCGGAATATCGTACTCGACAATGGGACCGCCTTCCCACTCCCGCCACTCCGGATCGTTTTCGTAGAAATCCGCCATCTCCTCCGCTTGTTCGCTTAGGATACGGTGTCTCTCTTCTTTTGGCAATTCTAAAAACTGACGACGCGTGCTAAATGATTGGTTAGTAGATGGTTCAACCGTACAATTTTTCCTTCGCTCCGACATAATTGTGATACTCCTCATCTAACTGAAGCATTAAGATTCATCGGTTGTTACGAGCCCTAATCCCTTTAAAAAGGAGAGGACGCTTTCGATGTCCTCTGGCTTTACATCCCATTTATACTCTTCGGCAATTTGCTGAACTTGCGGGAGTGTGAGTGGCCCGTTTCCTTCCCAACTGACAATATAATGGACCTTTGCAGCAATAGAAAGTTTATTAAAGTCTCTGGAGATATTTTGTTCGTTTATCCGTTTTAAAGCGTCTTGCCATTCGTCAAACTGCGGTTTCTCTTGGATGTCCTGCCAGACGGGTTCAATATTATCAGGAACAGAATAAGTATGCCGGCGGATTTCACCAAAAACATTCTGCTCATCTGAAAAGGACTCTGTAACTTCTTTAAGTAACCCACAGTTTACCAAACTATCCAGATGGCTTGCAACGTAACTACTGTAGGGCCCATAATAATGTGGCGAGAACCCTAAATCAAACTTCATCAGCACTGATAAAAAATATACTTTTTTCTGCAGGAGCGTTCTCCCACATAGACCATCTTCGCCTTCGCTTTTCACAACGAGTAGAAGGATGTCAATAATGTGCATGTTGCCTCCTCTTAGCCAGAACACAAAATGTTTTGAATGTCAGTCTCAAGTTCGGAAGGAATCTTCTGTTTTTTGGACAGATTCCAACCATCGGGCGAGGCATAAACTTGTACCGTTTCTAAAGAAGCATCGTCGCCGGGGGGACGGACGAAAGACAGTTCACTTGCATAATACCCAATACGCCTTAGTACATCATGCTTCTCGTCGAGAATTTCAATCGATTCTGGATTTAGAATTTTGCTCCGCCTTCCATAGTCAGGGTTCCGAATCTGACGCTTATGGACAATCACATCGGCAGCGTCAATTTCGAGATAACGTGCGATCTCCTGCTCCCATTGCTGCTTTTGGGGATCCGCCATTTCAAGTAGTCTTGGCAGACTCCTTGCATCTTCAACCTCTTTAAGTGGCAATTCGGCGATTTTTTTGAACAGTTTTCTGTGGTAAAGCCGATTGAAAATTTCGCGGGCTTTCTTTTGTTCACAGTTTCTCAAAATATCAATTACTTTTTCGTCATGGTAATTTAGATACCTCTGAACGAAGTTTTCTTTATCATTTTCATCATATTGATAAAGTTCCTTCATTTCGGTATTGTCTTCCTTAATTGCGAGGTCTATCCCACGGATAATCATCTGGTTGGAAATCAAACTGACTTTGTGCCAATAGACCTGCTGTGTCATGTGATAGCGCGCAAGCAGGAGTTGTTCAAGGGCATAAATTCCTGCACTATTCATAACAAGGGAGGTTGTGTTTCTGTCCGTATCAATACGACAGGATTCAATTATCTGTTCCAAATCGTACTGTCCATATTTGACACCGGCAAAATAAGAGTCCCGCAGAAGATAATCCATTTTATCAGCATCAAGTTCGCTAGAAATGACGTTACGCCGCCAATCTCGCATATCCTTCTCTTTTATCAATTTAACCACAAAATCCCGTTCATCATCGTTCAGAATAGATTTAATCTCCGGATCTGTTTGGATTATGTCAACTGTTATCTGTTCGTGTATTTTTTCCCGTGTTTCGCCGATACCAGTCTGATCACGAGCGTGTTTTTCTAAGAGATCTTCAGAAACATGACTAAACGGCCCGTGCCCAATATCATGAATCAACGCAGCGAAACGCATTAATTTAACGTCCCGATCATTTACATCATTAGACTCTAACTCTTTGAGTCTGGAACAAATTCGCCCGACAATGTGCATGACACCAATTGAATGATCAAATCGCGTATGCACGGCACCGGGATACACCAAAAACGTCATCGCCAACTGCCGAATCCGACGAAGCCGTTGAAAAGCCTTTGTGTTAATCAGTTTGACCTCTTTTTCTGAAAGTTCAATGAGCCCGTGAATCGGGTCTCGGACTCGGTATTTTCGTTTTGTCATTATTAAAATTATATCATTATTTGTTAAGCGATGCAAGTCAATTTTTACTAAAATCTGCACAAAAAGTAGATTGATCAAGTTCATTCGATACGCATTGTAATATACAATCTTGCAGTTGTCAATGAAAAACGCGAAACGTCAGCATGGGGCTGCGTGTTCAGAAGAGAGGTGGGTTTATGTGTTCAGGATTTATTTTCTAAATGGCAGTTTATTTACTGTCTGAATCGCGGATTATCTCGGATGACGCGGATTTCACGGATTATTGACTTTTGTGTCATCAAGTTGTATTCTCACGTTTGCTAATATAGGATGTCGACGCGTCCGGACGTTATGCCGATGTGATGTGCTTAAAATCCGCGTCCTCCGTGTAATCTGTCTAATCCGCGATTCAGACACTCCCCTCCACAATTGCAATCTCATCTTCTGTTAAATTATACAATTCATAGACCAGTTTATCAATCTCATTTTCAAGATTGGAAGTGTCGGTGTTTGGATCGGTTCTCTTAGCAGTGAGAAGTTGCTCAACTATACTTTTAATTTTTTCTACAATCTCGTGATTTCGGTCGGTAATACGTGGAACATGTATCAACTCAACATACTGCTTTTTCCATTCAAAAGCATAACCTAATGGGATTCCTAACTTGGTAAACTCCCAATTGAAAATCTTAGAGTTCATACATGCTAATAGATACTTGATATCGTTTGATTCTGAAGTTAAAAGGTTTGCTGGTGCAGCGATAAATTCTCCGGGCGCGGCATAACAAAAAGTACTGTGGTATGCGATATTTCCCCATACCATTTTCTCTTTATCAAATTCTGAGTAGTAAGCACAAGCTCTGAGATTCCACCAATTTTCGCCTTGATCGTCTCGATTAAAAAGTCCTTTACCCCTTGCTTTTATTTCCCCTAACTCTATTTGTTCTCCTATAGTCTCAAGGTGATTATAGATAGCGGGATATTTATTGGGAATATCCAGATCGTAACCTGTTGCGAGTATATAAAATTTCCCTTGTTGAGCATGGTAACGTTTAAGGTCTTTTCCGCGCAGAAGTGGTTTGATAATTTCAGTTGACTTAGGGTCTTGTGCTATAAGTTGTTCGCGCTTTGCTTCGTCTATGATGAATGCTTCGTTACAACCTATTTTAATTCCAAAGTTTATGTTTATATCCCAATCTTTAAGTTGTTCACCGACATCCTCAATTTTGCGTTTCAAGTTCAGTTCAGCAGATGAGAGTATCGTCCACGGTTCGCCTTTAGCGGGCATCTTCATAGCGGCACCATTATCACTCAAATATTGGGCTATGCTGCCGGTCTGTTTGTCAAAGTCTGTTCCAATAGATACGGCTCTAAAGTCGACCGGATCAGCAATACCAATAGTTTGGAAAAGCAAGATATTTGTGTCAACAGTAGCATCAAATACATCTGGTCCCATATCCAGCAGTTGAACCGGTTGGGTAAAGGTTACAAAATGATCTCTCAACTTTTTGCCATACCCAGCGCGCATCCATTTATTGGAAGTGATGAAACAGACATGTCCGTTGTTTTTCAAAAGTTGATTCGCTTTTTCGTAGAACAAGCAGTAAATATCGCCTGTACGAGCGAAGGTCTCAAAGCCTTTATCTTGATAAAGTTTCCCAAGTCTACCACTTTCCTTTTGCAATTGGACATAAGGCGGATTTCCAAGGACCAGATCAACCCCGTCCCTGATGCCAAACATACGTTCCGGCTCAAACCAATCTGTCTTTGCGTTTTGGTCGTAGGGTTTCCAGCGAACAATTTTGCGCGCATTTTCAAATTCAGCATCAAATTCCTGCTGACGCGTTTCAAACGTTTTCTGTTCCTTTTCTCGCAACTGTTCACGCAGTTCAGCGGTGGGAAGTTGGTTTACTTTTTGATCTATTTCTCGTTGTCGGTTCTCTATCCATTCTGTTCGTTGCCGCTCCAATTCTTTCTCCAATTGTTTGCGACACTTCTCCTCCTGCTCTTCAAGTTTACGTTTTTGTGTTCGGTTGTTTGCGAGAAAAAACCGCTCACGAATGCTGTCAATTTCTTTTAGCAATTGCTGTACCGTATCATCTTGGAACAATCCGCTTGTTTCGGATAAATCTATGCCTATCAGTGTATCCGCTGCGACAAAACGCGTCTCTAAGTTTGGCAGCGGTTTGATGCCGAAGTTATCAGCGTCTCTGTCCGGTTCCTGCTCAATAGCGAGCGAGATGAAAAAGCGGAGTTTGGCGATTTGGCAGGCAATAGGTTGGATATCTACGCCGAAGATGCTGTTTTGTATCAGATATAACTTTCGTCCGAAGTCCGAATCACGGTAACGTTCAAAAGTCTCGCTAATTTCGGTGAGTTCATCATCGCGTTCCTGTTGATCTTGGGTATTGAATGCCGCCGCTGCGCGTTCGCCAGCGAGTTGCTTCTGCAATGCTTCCCATCGGGTATTATCAGGGTCAAGTCGTCGGAGTGCTAATGTCAACTTGTGGAGTATACCCATCGGGAACGCGCCGGAACCGACGGCTGGGTCCAATATCTTGAGATCAGAAATTGTTTTCACAATCGCGTCCGTTTCGCGGTCGTCAAACCATTCGCTTGCATCGTCAAACATTTGGGCATAGTCAAACAGATAGCGCAGTCGTTCATCCCAAGGTATTTCATTACCATCAGTCGGTTGGCACTTCTCGGAGAGCGTAGCGATGAGTGTTTCCTCTACCATATAGTCTACGATGGCGCGCGGTGTGTAATAGGATCCAGTCTGTTTTCGTGCCGTTTCTCCCGTTTCCGGGTTGATAGCGGCGAGTAGGTTTTCAAACACCCTGCCGAGCAGTTCGGGGTCCAGCGCAACCTCCTGATCTACCGGCGTGTTCTCCTCAACGGTGAATTTGTAGTGTTCAAGTAGCGGAAGAAGTCCTCGGTTTTCGTCAAAGAGGAGGCGGTTGGGGATGGATAACTTATGGTACTGATTATCAGAAAAGCAATCTATTCGGTAGCTCTCTTTACCTGTCGCTTTGAAGGTATCCAGACAATCGAACAATCCGCCATTGATGAAGGGGGTTTGTGCAAAGAGGGATAGCAGTTTATTGGGGTCGTCCATCTGTTTTTTATATCGGTAACAAGAGAAATCGCGATTGGTATTATAGCTTTCTTTGCTGAACTTACGCTTGTCAATCTCCGTGTTCAACGTTGCGAAAAATAGGTTTTGTAGCACAGCACGGTAGTAAGAATCTCCGTTGTTAAAGTCATCCTCATTCAGTAGATCTTGGATTTGCGATTTGTTGAACAATGCATCTGCCACCAATCCTTTTTCCTTGATAAACCAGATAAAGAGCAGACGTGTAATAAGGCGGATAACATGCTCCTCCGGTTTTATCACACGATTCTCATCTGTTGGGAAGGTGGCCTCTTTAACTGCCCATTCATACCACGCGAAGAGTTTCCGATAGAATTGCTTGTTGAGTGCTTCTGTATTGAGGATATTTTCCCATGCATCGTGCAGTGTATCAAAGTTACGAACACCTTCATTTTCAATGAGGTGGCGAAGATGGAGTTCCGATATAATGTCTATATGCGCCCGCTTCGGGGAATCGAGGTTAATGTCCTTGATGAGCGTCACTTTTTCCAAAACCTGTTTTGTAGTGTTACGGAGGTTAGGTCTACGGTTGATAATGGCGAGGGAAAGCACAGCACCGTATCGGAATATCACCATGATCGATTTTTCAAATGCCTTGTTGATAAAACGGGTGATGTCGGCGAGTTGTGTACGCGTGTAGGTGTTTTTCGTCAGTTGAACCGTGACGAACATATAAGAAGTTCTGAGCGTATCGTCTATTTGGGTGCTTTCAAACAACGAACCCTGCTCTGGGTCTATCTGCTGGTTAATCTCTTCATCTGCTACTTGCATGATTTGGTAAAAGGATTGCCAATCGTCAATGCGGAGTTTATCGGACGGATTGGCAGTATCCAGCGCGGATTCGAGAAGACGGTTAAACCTCTCATGGTCAATATCGTCATTTCCGACCCGCTTGCTATAGTAACCGAGAGTATTTAGGAGATTTGTGGCAGCTTCCCTTAGCGGTTGGTCATCAAAATTCTTTAGGACGTTCTCGATATTTTTTTTGATTGTTACTTCTGAATTCATATAATTCCTGCCTTTTCACTTTAAGAGTGAATCACGAGCCATGTAACAAGTTCAAATTCCGTTTTTTCTGTAATCTGACTATCAGCAGTTGGGAGCAGCGCATCAGCACTCGCGTCAAGTTGGTCGTTGACCTTTTGATTGTATGCCTCGCGAATTGAATTTAACGCTGTATCGAGTAGCAACTCATAGATCGTCATATCGCTACCGTTGTCGGTTTCCTCGTTGAACCAGTGACAAAGGTCTTGATCATGTTGTTTCTTCTCAACACAAAGTGTACTGAAGCGTTCCAAAATCCGTTTCGGGTTGGTGAATCCGATTGAGACCTCGCCATCATCGCTGATATGCACGAGGTAATACGGATGAATCGGGTTGAGTTTTTTCCCCTCTTCATTGTCCGCCGCCTCACCGGTCTGCTTTAGACAGAAGATAACCCCCGGTTTGATATTCACAGGCATTCCCTTGTGTGTGAGCGGTGCGGTGACGGCGTATAAGCCAAGCGGGGCATCTCTGAGTTTCGCTTCATTTTCACGGAGATAGTCGAGCAGCTGCGCCCGGAAATCGTCAAGCGTGAATTGGTTGAGATTCAACTGCTCTTCGATGTCTTCAAAGTCAAGGATTTCGGTTTGCATGCGGCGGAGTTGTTCATCGCGGTGCGTCCAGACCTGTTCCATGCTCTCTCTTTCTGTCAATGAGAGCAGATCATCGTCGCCTGTAGCCGTGAGATTGACAAGTGCCATGCGTGCTTCAACGCGAGGTTTAAGGTTAATATATGCGTCGAGTTCAGGCGTGGGCCAGAAGTTGATAAGATGGATTTTCTTATTCTTGCTGCCGATGCGGTCAATTCGTCCGAAACGTTGGATAATACGGACAGGGTTCCAGTGGATGTCGTAATTGATGAGATAGTCGCAGTCTTGTAGGTTCTGTCCCTCGGAGATACAATCAGTAGCGATGAGCAGGTCAATTTCTGGGAGTTCTTCTTTCCCTTCGGTTTCACCTTCGTCCCTCTCTTTGGAAATCGGTGAAAAATTGGTAAGAATCTCGTCGAAATCGTTCCTGACGAGTTCACTTCTGCTTGCACCACCGGTAACGACAGCGGATTCAATATTAAGCGTCTCCTTTGCCCATTCGTATAGATTATCGTAGAGATAGTTAGCAGTATCGGCAAATGCGGTAAAGACGAGGACTTTGCGGTTCTCTTTCTCGTCTCGATTTTTTGCGGGATTCTGCACCTTGGAAGCGATCAGTTGCTTGAGTTGCTCCAATTTTGCATCCCGATCAACCGTGATATTTTGTGCGATTTTGTAGATTTTATCCAATTGCGTTCTATCGTCGTGGAGGTCGGCAAGCCAAGTGTCAAGGTCGATATGTTCATAGAGATAGGTCTGATTTTTTCCTGCTTGTACACCGGTTTGTAGTTCGTCATCCTCTCCATATCCTTCCGTTGTTTCGGCAAAGGGATCGAACCCGCTTTCGTTTACAACACTTGGGGTTACACTCAGAAAGTCCTGAATTTCAGACGCACGTTCTTTGATATTTTCAATCGTGCGTTCAAGGGTTGATGCGAAGGAGTGGACGCTGCTCTCAAGTCGTTTGAGAAAGTTCACCTTCATCATACCGATAAGGTTGAACTCGCGCTGCTGAAGAAGTCTCTCTCCGTAATGGTGACGGCATTCCTGACGAATGTATCTTGATGGATTGAAGATTGCAAGTCGATACCCATCAATTTGGTGGCTAATCGCTTGGTAGGTCGGGAATTTACCTTGCAGGTCAATTTCAGGAAAGATAGATTTCGG
>VXYV01000053.1 GCA_009845835.1 Gammaproteobacteria bacterium
TTCAAGCAAAAATACTCCAACAGCTTCAAGACCCGTATGTGCGGCTGGCGGTACGTCTCCAAGCGGCATTCGGCTTGCGCCGTGAAGAAGCGATCAAACTGATGCCGCATCTAGCCGATCGCGGGCAGGAGTTGTACTTAAAGCCGTCGTGGTGTAAAGGTGGCCGCGAACGTACGCTTCCCATCCGCAATCAGCACCAACGGCAAGTTCTCGATGAAGCTCACGAATTAGCCGGTAGCGGTTCTTTGATCCCTAGTCATTTACGCTATGTAGAGCAATTACGTATCTTTGAACGGGCTACTTCCCGCGCGGGTTTAGGTAATACTCATGGGCTACGCCACCACTATGCCCAAGCGCGTTATGCTGAATTGACGGGTTGGGAGTGCCCGCTTAACGAGGGCCCAGACCCGCAATCTTTCTCGCCTGAACAACAAGAGGTTGACCGCGAAGCCCGCCAGATCGTTAGCCAGGAACTTGGCCACGAACGAATCCAGATCACCAATATCTATCTAGGAAAATAAATTGCATACGTGTACACATGCATGTTTACATGATTTCATTCATTTATGAAATCTTTTAATATATAATACACACATGCAAATAGTGGCGGTCGTAAGTCAGAAAGGTGGTGTAGGTAAAACCACCTTGGCAATTCATTTAGCCACATTGTTTTCACGCGCAGGAAAAAACACCGTGCTGCTTGATCTTGATCCACAAGCTTCAGCTAGTAGCTGGTCCGATCGGCGTAAAGAAGACATACCCGTTGTGATATCAACGCATGCTAAAAGACTCCTGTCTGAGTTAGACCGTGTTGCTCAGAATGATGGCGAAATTGTCTTGATTGACACAGCGCCACACTCTGATCCTATAGCTCTTGAAGCGATGCGTCATGCCAACCTTGTTCTAATCCCTACACGCCCTTCTATTCTGGATATTGACGCAATTGTGAGTACTCTGCAACTAGCAAAACTAGCAGAAAAAGACGTCTTGGTCGTCCTAAACGCTTGCCCGGCTCGCGGGCAAGACCCCATAGAAGCCACGACGGCGATAACCGATTTAGAAGTTGAAGTTAGTCATTCGTCCTTAACGCAAAGAATTGGTTTCGCCCGTTCCTTACTGTATGGCAAAACCGTGCTTGAAATGGAACCCACTGGCAAGGCCTCCATAGAGCTACAAGCGCTAGGTCATCACATCAATCAAAAATTACAACTACTCGGAGAACATAACTATGTCACAGAATAAATTTGCCAAAGCAATGAAAAAGTCAAATATACCTAGTTCAATATCGACAGATGTTCGTCACCTAGATCGTGGTTCTAAACATATAGGTGGTTATTTTCAGCAAGATGTGTCGCGAAAACTAAAGCAAATCGCATTAGATGAAAACACAACCATACAAGCACTACTAGGAGAAGCGATCGCAATGCTTTTAGAAAGTCGTAACGAGACCGTTAACAAGAATCTGTGAGGTAAGTGATCGGCACGTTTCGTGTGTTCTAGGGCGATTATGGATGTCGTTTATTCAGCAAAATGATAAAAATATGATCACAGCCGCTTCAATCTCTGCTAGACGGTTTTCTTATCAATTCAAGCAACAATAGTTAATTGTGCTATCGCAATGGCGCTTACCTCTCCTCCTCCTCGCCCTCTCTCCGAACTTTTGAAACTACGGGAATCTTTTCATGGCAGTACAGATGAAGATCATCGAGAATGGATAGAGACCAATAGCATTACGGCGGAAGAATTAGGTATGTTGGCCAATGCTACAAAAAGTAAACGAAATGAAACCGGAAAACCATTGCCCCTTTTTCCATTGGAAATGTTTGCAGTCCCCACTGAAATACCTAGAACAGCACTCTTCAAAACTAGGCGACGAGGGCCAAGGAAACCAATTATGTGGGAGCAAATCGATAGCAGGAAAGATATAAAAATAGAGTATTTTGGTGTTGAACTAGACAACCATCTTGATCTCGATCTTTGGTTGCTTGTCATTAGTATTGCCCGAGGTCAAACTGCAGGCTCTCGCATTCCGATAACACTAACGGGTTTGCTACGTGAATTAGGACGGGCACCGGGTGGTAAATCTAGGAACAATGTAAAACTAGCATTGGATCGGC
This sequence comes from Gammaproteobacteria bacterium, assembly GCA_009845835.1. GTDB lineage: Bacteria > Pseudomonadota > Gammaproteobacteria > Pseudomonadales > Azotimanducaceae > Bin55. Next base: position 2,118 of record VXYV01000053.1, read on the forward strand.
TAGCTAGCGCCACGCTCCGTGTTGAAATAAAACGAAAAGACGAAAACTTTCAGTTTACCACAAGCCTAATGAATTGGGGAATCGATAAAAAGAGGGAACGGATGTTTGTTCGAGTAGACCCGGATGGCTACATGCTTTTTGAAAACCTATCGTATTTGAACTTTGAAACACATTTACAACTCGAAGGAGGTGTAACAAAAGCTCTACACCTTTATGCAATCAGTCATAAACGAGGTGAAAAACACAGTCAACCTCTTGAAAACTTAAAGAAATGGTTTGGATACGACGGTAGAACGCTTGATTTCCGGCGAGCCATGATCGACGGGATGCGTCAACTAGAGGAAACAGGAGTGATTTGTGAAGGCAAAATTTACCAGCATCAAGAGGAGGAATTTGCTTCTTGGATACTTAATAAAAAATGAGAAAAAGAGGCAAACCTCCATAAAAAAGGGGGGGACTTACATCACAAAAGGGGGGACTTACATCACAAAAGGGGGGACTTACATCACAAACGCCATATGTTAGAATCCGTTATAGACGAGACTTTTTTACCCCCCTAAACATGTTTAAACAGTTTAAACAGTTTAAACATGTAAACACGTGTAACACAAAAATTTCATTTTGTGTGTTACACTCTCGTGTGTTACACTTCGATTTACATGTTTATTCTGTGGAGGGCTCTGCCCCCACACCCCCGAAGTATGCCAACCCAAAAGATCAAATCTTCTTTTTTGTTTCTCGTTGTAATCAGACAAGTTGTCGTAAAATCGTCTCTGCAGCACAGCAGAAGTGCGATGACTGCACCCAGAAGATCAAAATTTGATCGGTCGGCAGGTCTCAACACAAGATTTGCCGACTTTCTTTTAGGACTCCGCGATGAAGAGAATGACGACACACCTACATGTGCCCCCGCTAACTCGTTTAATACGATGATTGAAGACAAACAATTAGAAACGATCGAAAAGTTGGTACGTACTTAATGCGATGAGGATTATCAGCTTTTTGTCAATAAAGAGCAGCAGAAGGGCTTGAAAACGCTCACCAAGGGGCTAAACCAGCAATTTATGAGTAATCGTATTAACGATACTCGTTTCGTGCCAACTGAAAGACGATTTTGGTGAGGAGATCGATCTAAAGGTGAAACGTGATAAACGAAGATAAAATTGGGTCGCGACTGGAGAGAATCCCCCTCTACATCATGCTTGGCGGTCTCTTAGTGAGCGACCTCGTGATGGGAGGTAGTTTGATTGGGCTAAAGGTAGTAGTTTCTAAACCCTCTTCCCTATTCATGAGTGTCCTACGCGCTTAGGCGAGGACTATAGCAAAGCGGTGGGGAATGAGCAAGATAAGCTATTCTCAGGCTAATTCAAAATTGTCGATTTCGGACTTGATGTCGTCGAGTTGTCCTAAAACCCACTCGTGTTTGTTCTCGAACTGCTGATGGATATAGGTTTCGAGTTCACGAAAATGGGGGGTTTGCCGATTGTATTCCAGTTGAAAGCGGCGGTCTGGGTCAGAAGTCTGGTAGGAATTTAGCCTGGCCTTGACATCCTTGGCAATACCGACTTTAAATTCACCCGGATAGTTCGGGTGAGAAATGACATAGACATGTTTAAGTTCTACCACCGATGCACCTAATCGCACCGGCCGTTTCGTAGTGAAGTGCACTTCCTCGCTGAACAGTTCATCGGGTCGCGCCACTTCTTTGTTCAACCGTTCCTTCACCAGTTCGTAGGCTTTATGACTCACATCAATACCGATCCACTGTCGCCCCAACCGCTCCGCAGCAATACAAGTGGTGGCACAACCGCAAAAGGGGTTAAGCACCATGTCGCCGACGTTGCTGCTGGCTTGGATGATGCGTTCGAGTAGCGCTAAGGGGTTTTTGCGTAGGGTAGCCGGTCCGCTCTGATTTACTCATCTGACCTCCACTCGGAAATTCCGTCCACCAATCTTCGGGTATCTGACCCGCACCGAACTGGGAGGTAACTTGACCAAGAGAGCGTCCAGAAGGCGCTTTGATTATTCCTTTATCACCCTCAGCATACCGCCGTCTATTGAGAGTAGCAGTGTGATAAGGAACGCGTACCTCGTCTGGGTTAAAAACTGAGTTTTTGCTTTTGGCATAAAACAAAACGATATCGTGCTTCCGTTTAAAGTATTTAGTGACTTTTCCGGGGCCTTTATAACACCAAACGATTTCATTGCGAAAGTTTTCTTCCCCGAAAATACAGTCCATCGTTGTTTTTAGATAGTGGCTCATGGTTGGATCGCAATGGAGGTAGAGCGAACCCGTCCGTTTGAGTAGGCGCTGACATTCGATGAGACGGATCGCCAGGTACGCGAGGTACGCAAAGTTGTAATGCTTCCCCACCCCCTTGATGCCGTTGAGGTAGCGGTGGAGTTCAGGGCGGTCTTCCTTGATCGTTTGCAACCATTCAGCCTTCACATCTTCCTCACGGAATATATCGCTAAATTCCGCTCCTTCGGCACTGCTGCCAAGGGGGGCCGTGAATTTCTTATTCTTGTTAAAGGGTGGGTCGAGATAGATTAAGTCGATACTCTCGGAGTTGATCCCGCCAAGCACCTCCAAGTTATCGTTGCAGAAGATGGTTCGGTTAGCAACATTGCACGCGTTGGTATAGTCAGGCATAACCGTGTATTCTAAAAATAACGAGTCCTTTTTTATGACTTGGCGAGCCTGAGATAGCGGATGATCGTGGTTTTGGATACGTTGAAGGTTTGGGCTAACTGGCGCAACGATTGACCACTTTGCCGCAAAGCTAGCAAACTTTCCTTTTGTTCTTGGTTTAACGCTTCTTTCCGTCCTAAGTGCTTACCCCGGGCCCGGGCGGCCGCGAGTCCGTCAAGCGTTCTTCTGCGGATCAGTTCGCGTTCGTATTCCGCTAAGACCGCAAAGATCCCAAAGATCAGTTTACCATTCGGGGTAGTGGTATCGATTAAGGGGTCGTGTAGTGAGCGTAGCTGGGCGCCTTTGCTCTCAATCTCTTTAACCAGCGAAAGCAGGTCGGTCAGTGAGCGCGCGAGCCGATCTAGTTTCACCATGATCACGGTGTCGCCGGCCCGCAACATTAGGAGCAGTTTTTCGAGTTCAGGACGCGTCCGGTTAGCTCCGGACCCCGTTTCGACGAAGATTTCCTCACCACCAGCCTGATGCAACAGTTCTAATTGGGATTCGGTGGTTTGTTTCGGGGTAGAGACGCGGGCGTAGCCGAAGGTCTTATTCATGGGGTAAGAAAAGGTAGTCAAGCGGAAGAAAGAATTCTACCGCGTTTTCCTAACCGTGTGTTCCGAGAGTAAACGAACGCTCGCCAAGTGGTCAGAAAGCGAGCGTCAACTTACCCTAATTTTTAAGGTAAAGTTTTGGCTAAAAACTTGACTTTTTTTTTTTATCACGTATAATATATAAACGGAAGTATGTTCTTTCACTCGTCAAACAAAAACAGAATAAGGAAACCATTGATGAAAACACCTAAAATTATCGTTGTCTTGTTAATATTATTAGGCGTGTCGACTTATGCTCTCGACAGTCGCGTTAGAGGTTTTGAAACTGACGACTGTACCGGCCGTTACCTCGAAGCTGGAAGTTTTAGTGAATTGAAAGAATGGCACAACCAAACCGACAGTTTTGGTAACACCTGGCACTTTGAGTCATATATCTATGTCGAGGATGCCGATAAATGCCACGACTTCAATATGCCCCATGTAATTGTTAAAGGAACAAGACTGCCCGATGATTCTTGGGACGTAGACGACACAAACGGCGACGCAGGAAGAGGCGGAAGTACAAACACCTTCGACGGTCCGGTCATCTATAAAGACAATCCGGGCAAGGATTTTGACGCCACGGAAAGTCAAGAGTTAGTAGAGTGTTTGGACACAGCCACGGCAGATATGGAATGGAAAGGCGATTACACCAACGCGACGTGGATAGCCGATGCAGAGAACCGCAAAGACAAATGGAGCGTCACGGACGACGACAGTTGGGAGTATGACAAATTTGGCTTTGCTGAGTATGGAGACAAAAATGTAAAAAACTTCGAAATCAACGTTGCGATGCATGGGATCAACATGGGTAATATCGCTAAAGCAGAAGGGATCTCATTTAGGCATATGCTCATTTATTGGCATCTCCATGAACTCGTTCATGTGATGCAGGCTGAACATGAAAGAAACGACGGAGATGACCAGTATATACCACCTACGGATAATAAATATGATAAATTCATTAGAGAACTGGAAGCCATCAATGGAGTAGATGAAATTTGGCGAAAATTATTCGGCGAAGACTTTGATCCACCGTTCCTAATGCCAGAATACCTTTTTGATTATCAAGAAAAAAGAAACAGAGTTAAAGAACTCCTTGAAAAGCAAGCTGCAGGAACTCTTAGTGAAGATGAAAAAAAAGAACTTAAGAATTTAGGACTTGAACTAGATGCACTACATAGAACAACTCCCAAAGCAGAGGTTAACAAGTCCTACAAGAACAAGAAGTTAGAGCACTGCGTCGGAAAAGCAAAAAAAGCAAAATAGCGAAAAACCTGAATGTGCCCTGACCGCAAAACGACCACTTGGTTAAGCGCCGCTGGACTCATCCTACTTGGGGGAGTGGCGGTGGTTTTTTTGTTGGTCAATACCCCGCGTTCCAGCTCCGAAGAAAGCCCCGCGGTGCCCCCAGCGCCCGCCGCCTTGGTAACCACTTCGCTCACCAGCGAAACAATCAATGTACAAAGCGAGGAGCACATACCACCACCAACAGTGGACGACTTACCGAAACTAACCCCGGTTGATTATCCCCCCGGGTCGGTCGGCGACGCTTGTGGAGTCAACAATTTCCCCCGCCGTTACCACTCAGATGCACTCATAAATTTGTACCAGTACCGAACGGGAAAAATAATGACTTCTATAGACGACTACTTTCGATGGAGCGGGTTCTCTAGCAAATTCAACCCCATTGATTTCGGCCCCTTCCACTGGAACCCTCTAGAAATTGAAATCTCCCAAATAGCCTTGAAAAATGAACCATGCCGTACCGCCTTAGAACAGCATGTGAACCAGATTAACCCCTACCTTTGGGGACGAGAAAACGACGAATCCTTTAACGACCGGGCGCTCTCTTTTACAGTCATTGATAACCCCATGACGTTTGAACGAATCTTCACTGACCCCAAAGGTGATCTAGCCCGTGTTCAAGCGGCTCTAGCGCGACCAGAATGCCAACTGACTGAGAAGGCAGAAAGCAACTGGCAGCTGAATGAAACGTGCCACGCCGCTGCCTTTCATAACGCCGCACGAGTAATGGGGGTTTGCTACAAAAGATTTACCAATGATTATGACCGCAGCGATCCCAAAAATCTTTCTCCCAACGAACGAGATCATACGATGTGGATTCATTCATTGGAATACCATTGGGTAAAGGAAAAGTGTAACTCCTTAGACCCCATGTATGCTGAATTACGTAAGCAAATTGTGCGGCAGCTGGTTAATGACGGCGACCGAACCGAAGATGACGTACGATTAGATGAGGAGCTGACCAAATTGGCGGCGCGGCTAGGGGATGACGCCGCAGGACTGACTGGTATGGGTTCTAGTGAAGGACGCTTTGCTGGTTGGTTTGAACCCTCGCGAAATGACCCTGCCAATCTACTTTACAAGCATCCACCGAGTGTCGAGCGTTTGCGGCGATTCATGGCGCTGTTTACCGAGAACCAAACCGCGACCGACAAAACCTTCGTCTATGATCAGGAAGCACTGGTGCAACACTTGTGTACCCCACCGTATTACACTGCCCCTTGGGTTGACGAAGACACCGTCCCTGAACCACCGACTTGTCGGTCCGTCATTGACGATCTACGCCAAGAATTACATGACAACCAAACCTTTTTGGATTTGATTGCGACCTTCGAAGACGTCGCGATGCGCCTTGACGTCTACGAATAGTCCCAAACCGGTCCGCTAGCACGTGCCGATTGAAATTTAACATAAAATCCTCGATCGACAGCTTGACCTAGTGCGGCATCGAGCGCGACGAAAAAGCACCAAAACAGCCCCGTTCCAGTGAGTCGAAACGCTCCTGCTTAATAGGATTTGATCATTTCAAGTGTTACTGCCCCTACGTGAAGGATTAAACGCATTCCTGTCTGATTTTGACAGGTCG
>VXYV01000059.1 GCA_009845835.1 Gammaproteobacteria bacterium
ACTAAATTTTTTTCAAATTTATTGTCTCAATCAATTTATACACACATTCCTTAAGTGAAATAAGCACCGTTAATCCTTAATACTAACATATCTTCAGATCATTCAAAGAGATCTGTTTCGGGTTCCATTTGCGGCATAGTAACGACGTTTGTAACCGAAGCATTTAATAAGCGCCAACGAGCACCTCTATGTTCTAAATCACCTGACATTTCTACGGCAGATTTATTACGATGTGCTTCTACAACTTGTTCGTAATCCATTTGCTCTAATTCGACTTGAACTGAAAGGTCTTGATCTTCGAATCTTGTCTGTAGATTAATCGTTCCTTCCTCATTTAATTCGTCACGACGTAAGATATTCACAAAACCGAAAAGGCTAATGTCGTGTTTCGGCGTTTTACGTCGAAATTTTTTAGCAGCTTCACCGAATAGTGGCACTTCCGATTCATCGAATTGATACCTTACAAACTGTGGTTCAACCGGTCTATTTCTTGCCCAAGCGACTTGGATTTCGAGCTGTTCACACACTTTTAGGATGGATTCGATAGCCTCGCAGAAATTTGCACTCACACCGTGAGATATGAAGTCGTTTTCTTTGAACTCATCTTGTCTATTTATACACTCAGTTAAATCATTGGTTTTCTCGAGTGCTTGGGAAAGTTTCCGAAAAACTAGACGTGAAATTGGTTCGTGGTTGATTCCTTCCAGACCACCATCTTTTTGATCTGGAGCTATTGCTTGTGAAACCAATGAAACTACAAAACTGCCCTCTTCAAGGGGTTTTAATTTCACAGTACTTAAAAAATCTACGGCATCACGATGAGCACCGGGACGAAACACCGCCTTGCGAGGCACAAAATATGAGCACGCCGCGGCAAGCAGTAAGTTCTTTGAACCTCGAACGATATCTATACCTTGTTGAATGGTCACATCCGTCTCTCTATCACTAGTTCTTATACGAACTACATCTCGGTCGGCTTCGGACAAAATTCGAAAAACTGCGGATTCACTTTGTTCGGCGATATCAGCAAAAATCTTGATGAGAGTCGAAACTACACTTGCGTAATCTCCGAGTCGGGCGGTTCTAGGAATGATAACTTCCGGTAAATTATCACCAGTAAATATCGTAGAATGTTTACGAAAAGAGTCTCCTGCTTCCCAACCGGCACTTCGTGCATATGCGTCTAGCGCACTTGGTGAAATGGTCCTAAGAGCATCGGTATCTTGAATACTAACTTTCATGTGTTTCTCCACTTCCCACTTGTTCCATGAGAGTTTTTAGTGTATCAACATTCAGAATGTTGTCTACTGGTAGATATACCGTGATTGACCCTTGTTCAATGTCTGTGTATGTCTCGTTTTGCAGGCTCAGCCAATAAGCACATCGTCTCAAAATAAGTTCTTTGGTAGTCACGGTGACCCAATTTTCTTCTTCTTTGGGAAGATCGAGTACTACCAAGATTCTCGGTACTTGAGTTTCGTTTCGTAAATCGTCGTAATTCTTTTTGCTGATAAGATAAGGAATCCCTTTGTCTATTGGCTTTCCTAATCGAGTTGTTGCTTTAAGCTGAAGGTCAAGTTTATATCGCATGCCGACACTACTGCTTACTATCATATCCACACTATCGTAGTCGGATTGAGGTACGGTAGTTGTGTAACCGGCTTTTGTGGCTAATGCTTGTACGTAAACGCAGGAAAGTAATTCTTTTTGGTGAGGTTCAGTAATCACGACGTAAAATCAAACCTTGTCAACAGCGTTTGGTACAAGTTTGACTCAACTTGCTCAGTCTGTTGAATGCCTCCTTTGTTGTTTAGTTTTAAATAGTATTGTATCCAATAAATTTGAGTATTGTATCGTTGCCCTTAAATTTTTCGTGTCTTGGATTGTGTTGAATCATAGTGTGTATGGTCGGTGGTCGGCACCTGATTTTGGGTCGAAAGCCGTTGGTCTGACGACTTTTACCAACTTTGGTACAAATTTGAGCGAAAATTTCGGAAAAAAAGTACTGTCAGAAATTCCGTGTATGAGGTAATTTGATATTCATTCCCTACAACCCGCTTTTTTGGTTTACACCTAGTAAAGTAAACTCTGTATCGGGCGGATCTCTACCTTAGTCAACTAACAGCAATCGCAGTCCCATGCGAACTTTGTACCCACATATTGATCGAATAGAAAACCTACGAGAATTCGGTTGCTTCATGCAGATGGATTCGAATACTGGACGAGACTGGATTTTTCCAATCCCCCAAGCCTCTACTATGTTTCTTGAGCGCTTTAACAATTTGACGTGTAGATTCTCTCTTTAACTATATAAAAAAACTGGCGGGTATCAGGAGTTACCCGCCAGTCATTGGTGTTAGTTGTACTTGTCAGTCAGTTAACCCAACTGACAAGTCTCGTTAAAACGTTTTTAGAAGCGTAACAAAGCTTCAATACTCAGTTGTGGCTGACTGTCCGTGATCGCCGTGTCTTGACCTACTAACATTCGTAAGCCGAAGGTGTGCGACGATTCAAACAGTTGCGTTAACTCCGTACCAAACAGAATGGATTTACCCACGCCATCGTTCGCGGTTTTGTAATCGACGAACGGGGTTAGCATGAATTTCTCTTGGTTCAAGAAGATACCATAACGCATGGACGAAGTCATGCTCAAACCATCGTTCAGCCCAAACACGTCAGTGCTTGGTACTGCCAGTTGGTCTGTTGCCGTAGCTTCACCCCAGATCGCATTGCTGCCGCCTGAGACTGAACCCCAACTCGGGGCAAATGAAGCTTGGAAACCAGACTCATCTGAAGATGGGTTGAAACTCAACATCAAGCTCACGCCATTTTCACTGAAGTCTTCAGCTGAATGGGAAGCGGTTACCCGACCACGAGCTTCTACGGTGAGGGCGTCAGTATTCATGCGAACACCACCTGCAACCTCAAAGCCAGTACCGGTCAAGCCATCGCCACCATCATTACGGAAAGCTAATTCACCGAACGGAGTTACGGAACCATTGGCACCAGTTGCTACCGTGAAGGATCCTTCGACACCAGCACGGAGTCGATTGACACTGGCTTCGAGCCCATCAATCGCACCATCACCGGCATCAGTTTCCATGTTCGCAAAGGCGACATCACCTCGGAAAGCTAACTGTAAGCTTCCAGCTTTGGCGAATTCATGTCTTCCACCCAACATTCCCATGTTGAATGACAGATCGCTCACTTGGTTAGCAGCATTGACTACGCTGGTCTCAGCATCACCTGAACCGCGACCGACAACACCCCAAACAGAAGTTTTACCAGTGGTTGGTTCATAGCTGAAATACGGCAAGACGGTCGTCATGTTGGTTTCCATCGTCTGCGTAGCTGTACCCCATGAATAATCGCTTTCGGCATTGTTTCGTGCGACCGAAACACCCCAGAGCCAACATTCATTGGATTGTACGTCAACACCTACATATAGTGAGTTGGAACTACCTTCGTAGCCTTCACCTTCGAAGTTCTGTGCATCGGCGTTACCCCAGATCGAGAAGGAACCGATTCCACCATTACCATTCAGGTTATGGGAGAACCCTTTCTCAAACATAGCGGCAACATCAGGCAGTGCGATAAGATTATCAGAGTCGACTGCGTTACCGGAAACCGTATTCCATCCCGACTGGAAGGTCGAGGGGAGTTGGTTCTCAGTATCAAAGTCAAAGCCCATAGACTCTTGTCGCTCTTGTAGCCGTGCATCGTCGTCACTGTTAGTTAAACCGATCGGTAAATACTGGCTCAGCTGGTTCAGCCCTAAAGCCATACTACCCGTATCAGATCGACTGGATTCCAGTCGCGAACTGATCGCGGTCGATACACTACCCAAGGTGATTCGTGCATGTCCGGCAAAAGCCATTTGTGCAACGTTCTTGAGTTCGCTATCACTGACATTAACCGTGAATGACTGTTCGGCCGTGCGACCTTTCGGGTCGGAAGCCGTGATCGTTACAGCAGTAGCACCACGCGTATACGGCATCATCGTGACATTCGCTGCCAGATTCGTTACCGTCGCGGCATTACCCGAACTGGTTACCGTATAAGTCAAGGTGTCGCCATCTTCATCAAAGAAGTACTGGCCAACTTCCATCGCTAAGTCATCCCCACCGATTTGGAGGGTTTGGTCGGCGATCGTACCTTGTGCCATCGGATAGGTTTCAACGACGATATCAAAGGTACCGACTACATTGAACTCACCATCCGTCGCGGTGACCGAAATGATCGTTGTTCCAGCGTGATGTGGAGTGATCGTGAGATCAAGTCCAGACAAATTCACGGTCGCGACATTGGTATCAGCCGAAGTCGCGGTATAAGTCAGTACATCACCTTCTGGATCAGAGAACAGACCATCGATAGATACCATCGGAGCAGCATCGCCAACGGTGGCGATTTGATCATCAATTGTACCTACTAAGACCGGTGCTAAGTTGATAACTGTGACGTTGAACTCACCAACAACGTTGAACTCACCATCGGTGGCCGTGATCGTAATCACTGCCTCACCGACTGCGATTGGATTGATGGTCAATTCTTCCTCCATGAGATCAACGGTCGAAACCATAGTGTCGTCAGAGATAGCACTGTACATGAGTTCGTCGCCATTCGGATCTTCAAAGAGTCCTACAAGCGAGATAACCGGAGGTTCGGTAATCACGGTGAGCTCTTGATCGTCAATCATGCCAACATAAACCGGTGGTTCGTTCATCGCTTCAACTGGTGCAGGTTCAACAACGGTGATATCAAACTCGTCGTGCGCGGTTTGCCCGATATTATCAGTAGCAGTTACGACGACGGTTGTGGTACCAAGTTCGTTTGCATAGATACGAATCATACCCGTACTGGAACGATAAATGACATCAGCAATTTGTTCGTTCTCATTCTTAATTGTGATTTCAAGATCGCCTTCGTCGTCGAAGGTGTCAGAAATATCAATATCGGTATTGGTACCCATTTCAAGTTCGACGTCGTCGATTGCATTCACGACCGTTGGTGGATCGTTACGTGGGTGTACCGTTAGAGTAAACGATTCTGAGGCGTCATTGCCAACTGAATCCTCAGCATTAATCGTCACTTTTGTCGTTCCCGGCGCGTGTAGATGAATGACAATCCACGGACCGCCTTGTTCGTCTAACTTAATCGCCGCCGTAGCTGTATCGACATCGGACGTGTAAACTGAATACTCAAGCGTATCACCTGGGTCTTCAAAGATCATTGTGGCATCAATCAGCGGATAGGCTTTACCAATGAAACGTTCGATGTCAGATAGTGAACCGACGACCATTGGGGCATCGTTGCGTTCAACGACTACTTTGAACGTGCTTGATACCGTTTGGTGGTTTTGATCGGTAGCATGAATGGTTGCCATCGTTTCGCCTTTTTCGTCAGCGTAGATTCGCAACTTATAGCCATCAAGTAAGACACCCGTAGCCACGGTGGAACTTTCCATCTCTAACTCAAAGGTCAAAGTTTCGTCGAAGTCAGCGTCACCATCGTCAAAGTAGGCGTGGAGGTTGAGGTCTTCCGAACGACCATATTCTTGAATCGTTTGATCTGGAATACCATCTCCCACTACCGTCGGTGCCATATTCTCCGATACCGTAACGGCGAAACGCGTACGTACGGATTCATCATCTCGATCGGAAGCCGTTACCGTAACTCGACCTGGGCCGCTACCGATGTTATGACCAGTAATACAGATGTCTTCGTTTTTCTTAACCGCTACCGAAGCATCACCTGGGCGAGTCGTTACCGCTTCAATGTACAAGCCCGCTTGTTGATCACGAAAGTCAGGATCTTCAAAGAGTTCACTGGCTTTGGCGATACAGGCTTCGACACCAACAAGAATCGTTTGATCTTCAATCTCGACGTCTTCATCGTCTACCTGCTTTAGCATCGGTTTTTCGTTGACGTCAGTAGTGTCAACCTGGACATCTAGTTCTGCGTAACCGCCATAAGCATCGGTCACTATTACGATCATATCGTAGGAATTGATGTCAGCTTCGTAATTGAGTTTGTTCGTGGCCCTCAAGGTCACTCGATACTCATTAACTTCTACTTCGTCGTCACCGAAACCTTCGGTGGCAACATACTGCCCGCTTACCCTAAATTTAGTCTTGTCATGTCCACTCAGTTCAACTTCAAAGTCCGTATCTTCATCAGCGTCAGTGACAGTAAGTCTCGGCAAGGTGGTGAATGTGTTTTCAGGTGCTTCATAGGTAACTCCTTTCAAACCACCCTCAAATTTCGGCGCGTTATTGGTTTCTTTGACCGTTACGTCGAAAGTAGTTCTAACCGTTCGTACGGGATCGTCTTCATTATCCGAGGTAGCCGTGACCTCCACCGTCCATGACCTTTGGGTAACGGGATCTTCATCTTCACCTGTTGGGTCTGGGAAATCACTAGTAGGTGGTGTGAGTGTGATAAGTCCGTCATCATCGATCGACACCTTTAACGGCGAACATGAAATCTCCTTGGTACCCGTGTCGTCAACACAGTAAGCGTCATACTCAAGCGCGTCGCCGTCGCTATCGGTGAACACGAGTGCGGCTGAACGTTCTTGATCGTAGTCACCGACGAGCATGAATACATCTGTTAGATCTCTACGAACTGCAGAACTGTTGATCTCGGGAGATTCAGCCCTATTTTTAACTTTGACGTCAAAAGTCATTGTCGCTCGTTCATTGTGTAAGTCCGTTGTACAGACTCTTACAGGAAAGAGTTTATCTTCCCCTAATCTCTCGTAATCGATCGTGTCACGTACAAAAGGAAATCGACCTGTAGTGGCTGGTATCGTGATTCTATACGTATATTCGTTGCCACTTTGGCTCGTTGACGCAGGACTTTTTCTAGCAAAAGAAGAAAATCCATAAGTATAGTTTTCTTCTTCGCCGGTACAAGGGCTACAGAAACTCGAATTTGACCAGCACAATTTGTCGCCATTAGGTAACGGGTCAGTGGCGGTGAAAGTCAGGGTGAGCCCACTACCTTCAGTAACTTCGTGAATACCTGATATTAACGTGTTACCTTGTGTATCTTCAGCAGTTGGGAGCAAAATGGGGCCAACGTTAGCACCATAGACCATCCACATCTGAACTTTGACCGTGCCGTCTGAGCATTGCTCGTCACGCTCTTTAGTTGTCACGAAGCCGCCCACCTCAAGTTCACAAGCAAATACATTGACGGATACCGTATGTACACCTTGGAGCCCCAGTAGCGCAAAACCTTCTTCGTCATCAACATCGGTCGATGGTAATATCATCGTGAAAGTGATCTCACCGTTGGGACAACTAGATTTGCCTCCGTTGGATACTTTCGCAATTGTCCTGTTGTCAGAGCTTGTTAATTCTTCTGAATCAATGTGGTAACATAAATCGTCACTATCTCGGTCATGAAATCTTGAGGTGACGCTTCGTGATCGAGAACCGCCACCATCAGTTTCGGTCAATGGACGTAAATAGAAATTTCCATCGCCATAACCGAACAATGAACTGCGGGATATAGGCCGAACGTAGGGCTTGTCATTCTCTGTTTCGACAACGTCAATATAAATGACCATGGTGTCGCAAGAATCGACATCTGTTTCAGATTCTGTTTCAGCAGCATCCTCTACACATCTAGGCGCACTTCCTTCACCATCCCAAGCAACAGCATCATAAGCAGTCACCGTTAGGGTGATTTCAGCAGCTTCGTCCTCTCCGTCGTCTTCTAGTAGATTAAGTTGGTGATCGAGGGTCGTGGCACTAGCGCCAAATCCAAATGGACCTGGGTTAACGGTGATTACACTGTTGGTCTTATCAATATCTGGATCTTCGTCGTCTTCGTCTTTGTTTATTTCAAACAAGTTAAACGGACCGTCTCCCCTCTTTGAAAGTGTAAAGTAAAGTGCTTCATCGCAATTGACATCGTCGCTGTCGTCATTAGTAGTACAACCTTCGCCATCTTGATCGATATCACTGTTGACAAAATCACTCATGACGTCAATTGCTAAGGCTTTCGCCGCCTCTCGCTCAGGTTCACCTTCGACACCGACATTCCAAGCAATCGTA
>VXYV01000052.1 GCA_009845835.1 Gammaproteobacteria bacterium
TATATCGTCAAAATATTCTTTTAAACTTTCAAATTCTTGTTTTTCTTCTGGTGAAAGATTACCGTCTTTTTTCTTGCTATAGAGATCGTAGTATCTATCTCTCTTCGAATCAAAATCCTCTGGTAATTCATCTTCTGGAACAGTGTACGGAGCACTACTATTGAAAAATTCTTGCCATATTAATTCTAGGATCTCATAGGCCTCTAATTCCATAATGGGTCTATCCGCTTCAGGAATTGGTACGTAATGTTTATCACCATCGTCTCGTTCATGAGCTATTTGTACGGCATGAACGTATTCATGCATTTGGTGATACATAATGAGGTGATTTAACTTATAGTCGTTAGCGATAGCCTCAGCACCAATGGCCCATGGATAGATTGTTATTGTAATAGACACATCTTCGACGCTGTTCGCGTCTTCTGGCAGTTCTGTTAGAGTTATACCTGCAAGTTGGGCGTTCTCTCCAGATGCAACAAATTTCCACTTTGCTCCCGTTTCACTGCTCGTTCTCCATTTTGCTTTTGTTCTTGTTAACGCTTTTTTGATGACTTCTGAATCTTCCAATTTTGCTTGCCAGCACTCTTTTATTGCTTCTTGTTTTTCCTCATCAAAAAGAATAACTTCATCGATTGTTGGCGCGTAGTCTTTGCTTCCACTAGATGATGTGCCGCCGCCGATGGTGCTGCCATAGGTGCCATTGCTACTCCCTGGAAGCTTTTGTCCTACGACAATGACTTCTTCCATATCTTCTTCGAAAATCAGACATTTTTTCTTATCGTTGGTGTACCAGTACGATTCAAACTCCCATTCATTGTCGTTTGACTCGTGCATGTCTTTCAGCTCGGAGTAGCTTGTCGCGACGTGGGAGTCTCCATCACAGTCATCTTCGGTAAAGCCTTCTACTTCGTTGTCGTTGGCATACGCTGATACACCTAATAATATTAACAAGACAACGATAATTTTATGTGTTTTCATCAGTGGTTTTCCTTATGGTCAAATTATTGTTTCTCATATGAATGAGTGAAAACGAGAGAGCTTTCAAATGAATATTATACGTGAAAAAAAAAAAAAATCAAGTTTTTAGTTAAAACTTTACCTTAAAAATTAGGGTAAGTTGACGTTCGTTTTCTGACCACTTGGCGAGCGGTCGCTAACGCTCGGAACACACGGTTAGGAAAACGGGGTAGAATTCTTCCTTCCGCTTGACCACCTTTTCTTACCCCATGAATTAGACCTTTGGCTACGGCAAGCTGGTTGTGAGGAAATCTTCGTCGAAACAGGGTCAGGAGCGAACCGCAAGCGTCCTGAACTGGAAAAATTACTGCAAACGGTGCGGGAAGGCGACACCGTGGCATTGTGAAACTGGGTCGGCTCTCACGCTCGCTGACCAACTTGCTTTCGATTGTCAAAGAAATTGGGAGCAAAGGAGCACAGCTACGCTCACTGCAAGACCTCTTAATCGATACCACTACCCCGAGTGGCAAACTGATCTTGGAATCTTTGCTGTATTAGCTGAATACGAACGAGAACTGTTGTGGAGGAGAACGCTTGATGGGCTCGCAGCCGCCCGTGCCTATGGTAAGCACTTAGAGCTGATCAAGAACAAAAGGAAAACTCGGTAGCGT
This sequence comes from Gammaproteobacteria bacterium, assembly GCA_009845835.1. Classification (GTDB taxonomy): domain Bacteria; phylum Pseudomonadota; class Gammaproteobacteria; order Pseudomonadales; family Azotimanducaceae; genus Bin55. The sequence continues at coordinate 1,629 of VXYV01000052.1, forward strand.
CAAAGGAAAGTGGTTGATCGCTACGGTAAATCGCCCCAAACCTTTACGATTTTTGAACCGACAGTGATTCGTTATCTAAGATTAACGGAATCGAAGACATGATTCTCTTGGTTGCAGTTTTCGCACTGCCGCCGTACTGCATGACGATGTTACCGAAACACATAAAAAACTTGTTGCGATGTTGTTTGTCAGATATACACGTTGCCAGAATTGCCATATCACAGTTTTGGGGAATATTTTGAAGTTAAAAACACAACCTGCGTCCAAACCACTCTTCATAATAAATTGCCTATTGAGTTAGAATAGAATTTTCACTCAACAACCATAAATTCGAAATAATCTTAGTTTAGTCCAAGTATGAAAGTACATTATCGATTTCTAGTTTTTCTTGTGATTCCGATTCTCATGATACCCAGCCAGAACTTTGCTTCCTCGGTTGCAAGTTTGGAGGAAGGATATTTGACAATGGTGCGACAACATCGCACCACCATTAGTCGCAGTGAAGACTATACAAATAACTGGTACGCAGCACAAGATATTGAAGACATCGTGAAGCACATGTCGCCATCTGAAATTGCACATATTTTGAACGAATGTTCCGACGTGAGTGGTGAGTTATCGAAAACTTGTATCGATGCCTTGGATGCGATCTTTCTGCAACTTCCCGCTAATACACATATTTGGAGTAATGCCTATTTTGATCAACTCAGGCTGGTCGACCGACCAGCCTATGCCGACATCTTTCAAAGTCCAGAAAAAGATCTACAAGATGTCAAATCAGCATTAGAAAGTGAAGAATGCTTGGTACATGAAAGCGATGAAATCCGGCCGGAACTGCAACAACAGTGTAATGCGGAAGCATTTACACGAGTGCATTTTGTTCAACTAAACTGCGAAATTTTCGAAGGAATATACGAAGCCTTTCCCGTGTTGTTTGATACCGACAGCGAAAACACGAATAGGTTGTTTCAGACAACTTTCAATAAACCGGCAACCGACCAAGCTCCTGAGAAAGAACTACAAGCAAGCCAGGATGCTCCTGCAAGGGATAAACTTTGGGACATTAATCTCCAAACACGGTGGGTTTTAAATCGCTGTAACCGATTAGATCGGTCGAATATTGAGCTTCTGTCACAAGAATACCGCGGTGACATGTTTGTTCGGCGACACAAATTATTGGAAATTGCCGCACGGTTGGGAGAAAAACAAGCATTACTACACACACTGTTAGCGATAAACTCGAAGATTCCAGCGGTATCCGAATATATCGAAACCAAGTTCAGATGGTTGGATGACTACGACGAGCTGGCCCGAGACTATTCTCCGCTGGTACCCAAGGACCGTACTGATTTGTTCGATTTTGCTTTTGATACATTCCAATCACAACTTATCCAGTACATCAAAACGATGCATCAAGCCAAACAACTTGGATGGAGCTATGATCTTCCTGCTTTCGTGACGGACTTTTGTAGTCCGTTCTATTTGCGATTAAATTGGGGTATTAGAGAGCTTACGTGGCCCGGCGATTGTAGTTGGTTAGTCTACGGGATTAGGGAAGGGAAGAAGTTAACTGGAGCAAGTTTACTAGATTTGCTTGATGAATTCGAACAAACTGCAATCAGTCTCAATGTGTACCAAATCGAAGAAACTCCGGCAGCGGAGACAGTATTCGGCTTTCATGATCTTGAAGGAGATCATGATTACGAGAGAGTTGTGTCGTTAATCCCAGTTTATCCTGAGAAAGCGTTGCGGGATCAAATTGAAGGATTTGCAGAGGTTCGTTTTGGCGTTTCAGAAACCGGTGCAGTCATAGATGCAAGTGTTGTCAACTCGGAACCCGGGGAAACTTTCAATCACGCGGCTCTCGATGCATTACTGATGTCTAGGTATCGACCAAGGATTCAAAACGGTCAACCGGTGAGAACAGACGGTATTCTAAATCGGGTAAGGTTTGTGCTCCAGGAAGCCGAATGACGGACATTTTAGAGTTCGCAATCGACTTCAGTTATTACCCAATTTAGATTGAAATAGGATTCCTTTTTAGGGTTTAGAAAATACAAAAATGACTAAGTTGCATTTACAAAAATTCACTGGTTTAGTCTTGATTTTATTGTTCACCGGTATGATGTTTGAGTTTGTATCACAGACTGGTTTGGGATTGCAAATTCAAACAAAAGAAGAACGATATCTAGGCAAGCTACGAAGTCACCGTTCGACTTTTAACCGCAACAACATCGACTATCTACGATCTCAGTATACTGCAAGTCGTATCGATGACGTTGTTGAGTCTCTGACGTCTTCTGAAATATCAAATATTTTGCAAGAATGTCATCAGATTAATGATGATTTGTCTCACGAATGTGTAGAAGCATTAGATTCAATTTTTTTAAATTTTCCTACGAATGTAACGCATGCATCGAATGGATACTTTGATCCTCTGCAATTAGCGAAAAGACTCACTCATGCCGACACGTTTCTAGATCCAATGAGAGATTTGCAACTAGTTAGTTCAGTCTTAGCCACGCCTGAATGTAGATTGGATGAACAGCAAACTATTCGACCAGCCCTGAATCAAAAATGTTCAGCTGACTCACTGTTTAGAGTACATCTAATTGAACTAAATTGTGAGATATTTGAAGAAGTGTTCGCCGGATTTCCAGACCTGTTCAATACTCAAAACGAAAACCAACACGAGATATTTCGGTCTACTTTGGAAGGGGTCAGTCTTGATAAACATACGGATGATGAGAGTGAAGACAAGGACGGTATCAATGCCCGGCGAAAGGCAAGGGAAAAGGATGAGTTCTGGGATGTCGTCTTACACACTCGGTGGATGTTGAAACGTTGCGAGCGTTTAGATCTATCAGAGGTCAGGAGATTTATCGGGGAAAAAAGTCAAAGTATTTTTTACGAAGATAAATTGCACGCTCTAGCGATCCGTTTAGGCAACGAACAAGCATTGCTTCACAACATTCTTGATTTCAATCGTAAATATGAAAGTTTGATAGAGTACTACAAGACTCAATTCTTGTGGTTGTTGGACTACTTACATACTGCGGAGAGTTATCGATGGCCAGTCTCGTTTACAACCGAAGTTCAACCTAGCGTCTTTGACTATATTTATGAGATGTTCCAACAAAGACTAATTACCTATCTACAAACTATGCATCATGCTGACCGGCAGGGGTGGGAATACGATTTGAATACTTTCGCTAGAGAATTCTGTGTGCCGTTTACTGTAATCTTCAATTCGCGAAAGCCTGTTTGGCCGGGAGATTGTAGTTGGCTAGTTTATGGTATTCGAAAAGGTAAGAAAATATCCTCTTCTGAATTAACAGCACGACTTGATGCTTTCGAACGCGCCGCGATCGCGGCAGAGGTGTATCACTTGGAGAATACACCTAGCGCCGAACAAGTTTTTGAGATACCCGATCTTGAAGGAGATCACCTGTACGAAAAAGTAGTCAGTGTAACTCCATACTATCCACCATACGCTCGTATTCAAAATCTAGAAGGCTTTGTAGAAGTTGGTTTTACAATCACTGAAACGGGTGCCATCACGGATGTGCACGTTAAAAGTTCCGGACCAGGCAAAAAGTTCCATCTCGATGCAATGAACGCGGTGTTATTTTCAAGATATCGGCCGACTATTCGCGACGGTCAACCGGTTCAAGAAGATTCGGTCAGTTTAATCATTGAATTTAAGCCCGAAGACGAAGATTGAATTCAAACGCACGCTGGCTACGAAGGCAACGCCGATTAAGGAAGAGAATCGCAATCTCCTTCGTTTCCTACTAAAGGTTTAATCCGACTTGGCTAAATTGTTTTCATTTTGTCTACTAAAGACTAGTTCTTTATCACAGCTAATTTGTTCGATTTTGTCGCGATCACTTGGTAATTGGATAGATTTGCACTAGAACGATCCCGTATTTGTGAATGACTTGGTAAAAGACCGTATAACTCTTACATCCCGTTATGCCAATTGGATCGTGTTGCGGCGATGGTATGTGATTGTCGGTACGATACTCGCAGTTGTATTAGCTTCTTGTGGAATACTCTTCCTTGATTTTGCGGCGAATTACCGAATTTTTTTTGATGCCGACGATCCACAACTCCTGGCCTTAGAACAACTCGAAAACACCTATGGTAAGAGTGAAAACGTCGCGTTTCTAATCGTACCAAATGACGGAGACGCCACTTCCGAAACAGCACTTGCAGCGACTCTCTGGTTAACTGATAAAGCTTGGCAAATTCCCTATTCCCGACGGGTAGATTCTCTAGCGAATTTTCAGCATACAACTGCTGAAGAAGATGATCTGTACGTACGCGACCTTATTAATCCGGAAGAACTTCACGATGCTGAAGTTCGAGCACAAATCCGAGAGATTGCACTGTCAGATCCTCGAATTGCTGCTAGTATCCTTGCCCTCGATGGTGAAGTAAGTGTAGTAAACGCGACGGTTGAGTTATCTGAGGAGAATCAGCTACAGGAAATCGCTGAAATTACGAAGTTTGCCCGAGAAACGGTTACTGAATTTGAAGAAACCTTTACCGATATAGACCTCAGACTCGTGGGAACTGTCATCGTAAATCAGACGTTTCTCGAAGCCTCAATTCAGAGTCAAGCAGTGTTTCTTCCAACCAGTTTGCTACTGATGGCACTTATCTTGTGGTTCTTGACTCGAAGTGTCAGCGGGGTAGTCGTATCTGGTGTAGTCATGATATTTTCTATTTTCGCGTGTTTGGGTATAGGTGGTTGGGTAGGGGTACCATTTTCTCCACCTATTGCACCAGCACCGACAATCGTACTGATGATTGTGGTCGCGAATTGTGTCCACATCCTGGTAAGTATTCGGCGGAGCTTACGAGACACGGACTCGAAACGTGACGCGATCGTGGAAGCGATACGGCTTAACTTAGTACCGGTGTTTTTAGCGAGTCTCACGACCACACTCGGTTTTCTCAGTATGAACTTCTCGGAGGTGCCTCCATACCGACACCTAGGAATGTTCGTTGCTTTTGGAATTTCGACGTGTTTTATCTTATCCGTAACTTTTCTCCCAGCGATGTTGTCGTTGCTTCCTATTCGCAGTGCAAAAGAACGCCCAAAACATTCTAGATTCTCCATGACTAAATTGTGTGATTTTGTTTTGCGGCATCGAATCGCGATCGCTTGTAGCTGGTTAATTGTTGTCGTCGCCATGACTTACTCTCTAACCCGTAATGAACTAAATGACGTTTTAGTGCATTTTTTCAACAAAAGCGTCGAGTTTAGGCAAGATACTGATTTCATGGATGAGCATTTAAGCGGTAACACGTTGATTGAATATTCACTACAAGCAGCAGGAGAGGGAGAAGCGATAGACCCCAAGTTTCTCGAAGAAGTTGTTCGTTTCACCGATTGGTATCGAGCGCAAGATCGAGTACGACATGTATCGTCTATCACGGACACTTTCAAACAACTCAATCAAAGTATGCACGGCGATGATCCAGCATATTACCGAATTCCAGAATCTAAAGATCTTGTAGCTCAGTACTTATTGCTTTATGAACTCTCTTTACCGCAGGGACTCGATCTCAATAATCAACTCGACAACGCTAGGGCAAGTACTCGTGTGTCTGTTTCGGCCGAGACATTGAATTCAGCCGAATTAATTAAGTTGAATGAACGCGCCAAAGATTGGTTGGCCGAAAACACTAGCCACATCGCGGCGATCAACGGAACTGGACCTGCAACACTATTTGCTTATCTTGGACAACGTAATATTCAGGCGATGTTGGTCGGTACGATGGTAGTACTGATAGCGATTTCACTGATCTTGTTGTTTGCTTTACGCTCATTCAGGATCGGCTTGGTGAGTATGATTCCCAATCTCTTACCAGCTGTCTTAGGATTTGGTGTATGGGGATTGGTGGTAGGTCAAGTCGGACTGTCGTTATCAGTCGTTGTTGCCATGACGATTGGGATTGTAGTGGACGACACAGTTCATTTTTTAAGTAAATACCTTCGCGCGCGCCGAGAGTTCAAATTCAATCCAGAAAAATCCGTACAGTACGCGTTTGACACTGCGGGGCGTGCACTTGTAGTGACCACGATAGTCTTGGTGGGTGGTTTTTTGATTCTTGTATTCTCACCCTTCGTGCCGACAGCTCAAGTAGGCATTTTGACTGCTTTGATTATTGGTTTTGCGTTAGTGGCTGATCTTACTCTTCTACCTGCAATATTGACGTGGGTCGATAGAGATTCTAGCTCACAGTTGAGCCTTAAAAATTGATTGAAACATGCTGGTACCTACAACTTGAATACACCTTGAAGTGTTGTAATACGTCTCCAATTGTGAAATCTTAGTTAATTTGTTCATTTTGAGACAAGGTTTCCGGCAAACAATTACGACTGTCGGTCAACTCTTCGT
>VXYV01000083.1 GCA_009845835.1 Gammaproteobacteria bacterium
GATCTATCGAACGCCGATCTACGCAATGCTAATTTGCAAGGAGCAGATTTAACTGCGGCGGATTTACATGATGTCGCAATCTGATCGATTTTCGGTTATACTTCACGGAAATAATAAAAAACCTCCGCATGAGCGGAGGCTTAATTCTTATAACCCATTTGGTTTAACAGTCGAGTGGGTTTCAAGGGTCGGTCATCTCAAAAGGAGTTGAAAAATGACACAAGATAATTATAAAGATAATTCGCAAAAATGCGGATTCACGGAGTCGCAAATTCTTGCGCGCCGAGTCAATCAATCCGACTCGGACACTTCCAAAATCAAAGTTCGGTGTCCCAACACGGCGGGGCATAAAAACGACGATCAAAACCCCTCTGCGATTTATAACCAAGACACTGGTTTTTTACATTGCTTTGTGTGCGGTCAGTTAGGGTTTGCTGACGATCGCGACAATCCAGATCACGTACGTAACACCGCACAAAAGACCGGGCGTTCGATAGAGCAACAAGCCGACATTGAGTACTCTCGGTACGAAATTGGAGTTCGTGAGATCGAGTTCGAGCGATCTTACGAGTTCAAAATTTGCGATTTATTCTGCTTGGTAAATACTGGTGAAGTGGTATGTCATAACGGTAAATGGATGGTCTGTAATGCACTAACAGGACACTGGACGCCCGGACAGGACGAGGTATATAGACGGGTTAAGAAAGCAGCGGATGTTTTGTTGCGGTCGATTCCTGAGGAAGACCAAAAAGAGCGCATGAAACTCCACAACAAAATCGAGCACAATCATATATTGCAGGCCGCTTTGATAGGTGCCTCTAAATCCTTCTCGATCTCGACCGAAGGCCGCGATGTGCAGTTTGACGAACAGCCGCACTTACTCGGTGTTCCTAGTGGTGTGGTCGATCTAAAAACTGGCGAGATTCGTCCAGCGCATTGGGCTGAATATATTAGCAAGTTTGTTCGTGTCGAACCTGCTGAAGGCGAGCATTCGACATTCGATAATCTACTGCGGCAGATTAGTGGCGGCAATTTCGAAGTCGAACAGTGGCTGCTTAAATTTCTCGGATACTGTTTGACTGGGGAGACTGTCGAAGAAATTAACCTGTTCCTTCAATCCCAACCGGCAGCCGGCAAAACCACGCTCGGTGAGATTCTGCGGTACGTGTTGGGCGGTTATTGTGTCGTGATCAATAGCGACGATGTGATCGAGAGCAAACACGCACAACATTCGCAATGGTTATCACGTACCGAGGGCGGTCGTCTTGGTGTCGTGTCGGAAGTCCCTGAAAACTGTCGCTGGAATACTCGGCAGTTAAATCGACTATTCTCGGGAGAGAGTATTACTGCTAGAGCAATGCGGCAGAACGATAGGACTTTTGACTCTAAATTAAAGTGTTTGATTTACGGGAATCATCAGCCGTCTTTCGGCGCTAATGATGGGCTGACTCGCAAGTTAAAACTGCTCCAGCTTAGAACGATTCCAGAAGACCAACGGGATGTAGATATGAAAACAAAATTGGAAGCCGAAGCGCCTGCGATTCTAAATACTTTGATCGAGTATGCAGGGACTTGGTACGCAGGACGAGACTTGCGATTGACTGTTCCAAAATCAATGGTCTTGGCGACTGAAAAATATGTAATCGAGCAAGATAGTGTTGCGCAATTTATCAAAGCGAAAGTCAAAGAATGTAGGAGTAACCATGTGCTCGCAAAGAACGTGTTTGAAGCGTATCAATCGTTCTGCGAGGAGGAGGGATTGCGACCGCTCGGGCGCAATAAATTCCATAAAGAAATGGATTTAAAAGGGTGTGAATCTGAACGAACAATGGATGGTAAGACTTACCGAAATATTGAGGTTGCATGAAGTTTATGAACTTTTCCCCGTTACGGCCCCGTCACGTACGTGACGCGCCTGCATAACGTACGTACGTGCAAGGGTTTAACTGGAATTAAATTCATAACGTCATATTTCCTAAAAAACGAGGTATCAAAACATGGCAGTACAACCTATAAAATGCGAGCGTAAAAAGTCGTCGCCCGACATGATTTCAAAGTTAGAGATTCTGGAATTGCAGAATTCCTTATCGAAACTTCAAAAGCATGTAGATCGACTGGAACGCCGACAAGATAGCACAACCGAATTAGTAGAACGACTGGCGCGCGGAGAATGTATCGCATGAGTGAGAATTGGTATTCTGATTTGGTCGGTTTGGTAGAAACCTCTACCAACAACAATCCGCGAGACGAATGCTATACCCCGCACGATATCATTAACCGCGCTCGAGAGTGTATGGGGTCTATCGATCTCGACCCGGCGAGTTGTGCCACTGCTAACCAGGTGGTGCGCGCAGAGACTTATTACGATAAGAATTCTGACGGATTGACAAAAAGATGGTTTGGAAATGTATGGTTAAACCCACCGTTCACGGCGACTTTAATTCGCCCATTTATCAATAAGTTATGGGAGTCACGATCTGACATCCACCAAGCGATAGTCCTAGTTCCACCTTATGTAGATACCGATTGGGCGGCACGACTCAGACAGATGGCGAATATAGTTTGTATGCCGAGAAGTAGGGTAGAGTTCTGGTCAAATCAACGGACGCTATCAACCGGCGCGAAGCAAGGACATATCTTATACGGCATTGGTTTGGTCGATGAGCTTCTTTTCGTTGATTGTTTCTCACCGATCGGGGACATTCAGTTCACGCAAATACGAGTCGCTCAGTGTGAGTCGCTGACGAAGTTTAAATCGGAACTCATAAAACTCATAATCACAGGAGACCAACCATGACTGAACAAGAAGTCAATGAGAAACTAAAAAGAGCCGCCGAATTGACGGCCAAAATGAGCAATAAACAATACAACGCTTATGTTCGGAACAAAATGGAAATGCTCGACCCCGTGATGTTCGGCTTTGTGCAGGCGGCGATGGGTATCTTTCGGCGCGCCGAAGCGGTTAGCGAGACGCCAGACATAGCGGACGAAACAAAAATATTGGTGGGATGGGTCGTGACTGGAATTAGGCCGAACGAGATACCAGCAGAGGATCTGAACGACTAGACAAACCTATAAAATAATTGAAGCAAATCTAATAACACCTTCCGAAAGCATTTTTTAGATATATAACCGAAAAAAAAACCTTCGAAATAACTATCTTTCTTCGATTCTACCGATTCAGATCGTGAAATATGATTTTTTATAAAGTCGCATTTTAACCCCTTCGAACAAACACCGATCTGACTCGTAGATCGACCAAAAAAACCGCCCCCGCGCCTTAAATCGTAGTTTGCGGCGCAAGTTTCTTGCAAACCCTATCGGATTCGACCGAAAAAAAATTATGCTATGGGTTTTAACAATCGGAGTTTCCAAATGAGAACGAGTGGAACACCACAGCTTGATGAACTCAAGCAAGTAATTGCGGAGATAGTCGGGGAGAAGTTCGAAGAACTTAAATCGACTGAGTCCAAACAACCTTCGAAAAATCCCCTTTCCGAGGGTGAGCAATCAATGATAGAGGCGCATAATCGCGACAAGGAAGGACAGACCCGATGGGATGGAAAGACGAAAACCTTCCCGATGTTTCGCCAAAAAGATATAGGTTCGCTCGGTGGGGCAACCGGCCCCGTCGGTTCCCCTGTATCGTCGCTAGAACCTTGGTCAAAGCGGGTGCGGGGAAATCCGTTCATTCCGTACTTGACTGTCGAGCAAATCGAAGGCGGTTCGTTCAAATTGAACCAATTATCGGGGGTTTCGGTTGCCGAGCGATCAACCCTAGATACCGCCCTAGATGCGTCGAGCTCACTGACGGCCGCCCAGATCGGTATTCGTAATTTCAGCGGGCGCGTTCGTGCGGGTAAATCGCAAATCGAGGATATCTCGAACGCATCCCTGGCGATTTCTAACGAACTGATGAATCAGTTTTACCAACGAACGGGGAGCGAGATTATCGCAAAAATCTCCAGCTCGGTAGAGAGTTCTGGTGGGTTTGCAAAGATTACGACGGGTAATGATCACAGCACAAATAACGGCGTTCCTGCTGCGGATTCTATGATCGCCAAACTGGCGGCCCTAATCACTACATTAGAGTCTCAATATTTAGAGAGCGACGAGGACGAGGATATTCGGCCGGTGTTGATCTGCTCGATGGATTTCTATGGCGGTTTGATAGAGTCGGTTTCGTCGACCTCTGGTGGTCAGTTTAGTTTTGACAAAATGTCGCCGATAACCTCGTTCGACAAACTTAAAGTCATTCCGACCTCGCATCTCGAACGCGTGACGGCCGATGGCGAAACGGTTGCTGTTCTTGGCGATTTGCATTCAGCGATTTGCTTTGCTTCGCGAATTGAAATGTCGGTCGATCGACAAGACAGCCACACCGACCCCGACGAAACAAACTTTCTCGGTCGAACACGGTATGCGGTTGCGACCAAAGACCCCGGCGCGCTTGTCGGCTTGGTTTCGGGCTCTTAATCATGGGGCAGTTTTTAGAAGTTCGAGGGTGGCCGTGGCACGGTCGCCATGCGAAAAGAGACAGCGACCTCGATACTTTCCATGTTCGTGTCGGTGCGATTATCAAAGTCGTTCCTTTGGAGTTAAAAGATAGACTCTATGTATCGCTTAACGGCGACCCCGCACCAAGCAATAGCGACCCGTATTACAAGTCGGCGACCGATAAATATATCGACTCTTGCGAGTTGGTATTTAACGATGATCCGATCGCGACCCACAGTTACGCCACGCGGGTTGCAGGGACTTCGCACGAACTGGTTGCGAAAATCGAGGAATGCTCTGTCGCTCATGCGGTCAAGACCGACCAAGCGATACGGCGCCGGCGTGAAGAATATCACGCTGAGCGCCTCGCCGAAGCAAAACAAGCTTTGAGTGCGACTTTCTGACAATGGCACGAAAGGATTTTTTTTCTCCTGAATTGTGAATTCTTGGAAGCCCGAGTCCGGGTTAGTAAGGCTCGGGCTTCTTTTTTGACATGAACGATCAATACGAAACCGCTCGCCAGCGCGACTCGATAAAACATACTTTGCGAAGCGATTCTCGTTTTGTGATTATCGAGCGACATAACGGTTTAGTTGTGGAGTATCGAGTCGAGTCAAATCGGTGCTTGTCGGGAGTGTTTATGAGTCTCGATCAGGCACAGCGGCATATTAGCGATATGATAGCGTTAAAGCGTGCTCGAACTAACGCGACTGCTTAGACAGCGCGACCGTCTGCGTGTTCTGGTGCGCCAAGCGCCGGGGCACCAAACCAGAAAGCGAGATCTTCGCGATTTAGAGGAGAAAATCAAACTACGCTTCCGAGTATCCTTCCAGCAGCTGACGGTGGCGGGTTTCTCGGTGGTATTGCAAGACCGCCGACTTATCCTAAAAAGCGACTTCGAACGGAGCCGATTTATCGTTTATCGGGCCGACCCATCGTCGATCAAGTATTGCTTCTCGGCGTTCGAACGATTTAGAGATGTCAAATTTTTGTGCGCCTCGCGTTTGGAGGTATTTAGCGACTTGGATTTAGCGATCGACCGCTTGCGCGACTTGATTTACGGCTCGGGGTAAAAACCGAGCCTCATAAGTCGCTCAGGTGGTTGTGTGATTGCTTCATTAGGGTAATCGTATATCCAAAGCATTATCGACCCACAGCGACCAAGAAAACCGCCTTCTCGTTGATTTATCCAAGAAACTGCGATTTTGTCAAAATTGGAAGTCAAAATTTAACATACAAACTGTCGATCGTTCACGTACGTGTACGTGAGTGCGCGCAAGATCGGAGAGGTTAAGCGAGTAAATTACTTAACTCGATATCTAACTTTTCAATCCGAGCGACATGCTTTTTGAACTGGATCGGATCGGTGCAGGTATTGAGTGCCAGTACTTCATCGTGTCGTTGTGATTTCAATTTGCGATAATCAGTGTAGTGGTGCAGAGTTCCGATATATTGAAAGAATCAATGTTAGTTTTTTCTTGCATCTCATCCAATTCTCGGTCTAAATTCATCCAGTCATCGAGGGTCATTACACCGTATTCGACAAACGAATAAAGAGTCTTTTGAACGCCATCCACTTGCACAATCCACGTGGAGAACCATGATTTCCCCACCGCCACTTTCTTCGCGGTATCACTACACGGATCGAGAAATGCAATCATTACAGTTTCGATGTAGTCAGTATCTTCGAGGGTATTCTTTTCTAATTCTTTCTTCTGTTCTTCGAGATCATTCGAAAGGTCTAGTATCATGGAGACGAAAGAAACCGAGACAATGACGATCACTACTAGGAATGCGAGACGGAGAATTAGGTTAGCACCGGATTTCATTCGAGTAAATTACTGATCTGTTCTAGGTCCTCAATTCGAGCGACGTGTTTGCGAAACAACACTGGATTGGAGCAGTCGTTGAGTGCCAGTGCTTCGTCATCCCGTTGTGATTTCAATTTCCGATAGTCCGTATAGTGATCTAAATACCATTTCTCGCATTCCGATTTACACTGTTCGACAGTCGCATTTAGTGTATTGGATAGAATGAGGGTATCGTCGGGCGTGTTGTGAATAGCGCGATACATTCCTAACACGTGTTCGATTTCAAAACAAGCACCATCGACCTTTGCAATAATCGTTTTGTGATGTCGTGATTCCAAACAATTTGGGTCGATCTCCCAGGTTAGATTTTGCTTCATATTTTTCTAAATCCTGTACGCGTCGTCATTGAATGATATATTTTTGCGTTTTTTTCCAACCATAAATCGACTTCGTCTAAATTTTTAAATTGTTTTATCGGAGGATCAGGGTTAAAAAATTTAGCATTTTCTTTTTGTAGTTTGTCGATCTCACTTGTTTTTCCTAGTAGATTGTTTGGATCATAGTAGAGTTTGATAGTATCAGAAAAAGGCGGGACTAATCCCTTGTACCAAAGGATTTTCCACTTGGGATAGTTTTGATTTATCCAAGTACATTTTGAGTCTAATAATGGATCAATTTCTTTGTAGTGATTCATAATTCTGCGGTAACCTATCTTGTTGCGATCAGATTATAGAAGGGGGGATTGTGGTTAATGTTTTCAATGCGTAAATTCTAAACATAAATCTATAAATCTGTGTGTGTTTTGACGAAAAATTACAAAATTTTCATATTTTTTCAAAAGTGAAAAAACAATTAGTTATTGTTCGGTTTTTACGATACTTGCTATGTTAGTGACTCTAGTAGTATGATTATACACGGACGAATTGTTAGTTCGAGTATGAGCAATTAACTAGTCGAATTTTATGTTTATGAAGCATTGCAATTATGTTTATAATTGAACTTTTAACACTATTGGAGTTTTCAATATGCAAACGAAAATCGAGAAACAAAAGCGACAGTACACGACTGTTAGTTTAGTTTGTGGTCGGAAACTGGTCGAACGATTGGACGAGATCGCATTGGAAAACCAGATGTCTAGGAATAAACTTTGCGGGTTTTTACTAGCAAAGATGGTCGCGCAATCGGTCGATGATTTAGACGAGTTGTTGCACAAATGACCGCTTTCCTTATAATCTTTCTTAATAACATTTTGGAGTTGGAAATATGAAGATCGATCTGAATCGGAAAACACCCCGAAAGGTTTGCGCATTTAGTCTCGAGCCTGGACTACATGTAATCATCTGTCAGATGGCGGATTGTACTGGATTATCTCGAAGTGAGATATTGAACCGAATACTCTTAACAGCCCTTACCGAAGGTGAGTTTTCCAGCACCAAGTTGGAAAATTTTGAGCCGGAGGGGGCTAGTCTTCCAACGTGGTTTGGGGAAACGGAATATTCGAAAAAACGCCCAGCCCAGCAAGAATAGCGACTGACTGACTGGGCGATAAAAGAAACTAATCATCCTCATGAAAAGGAGTCACAAAAATGATGAACGAAAATTATAACCGTCCGAAACCTATCGAGCCCAGCGAGGTTGGTCTTGCAGGAGCAGATTTACGCGAGGTCGATCTCATGGGGGGAGATCTATCGAACGCCGATCTACG
>VXYV01000075.1:0-25918 GCA_009845835.1 Gammaproteobacteria bacterium
TATTAAGTGGGGTACTCTAGAAAAACGGCTATCGGTAGGGTGTCCCCCCCCCCTCACAACTTAGCGGCTTGCCTAACTCTTTCGAGATGTTCAATCAATGCATTTTCTGGTCTAATGTCAATTGCTTTTCCAATCGATGTCTGTATCCGGAGAACTAGAGTTTGTAGAGACAAGTCAGCATTCTGAGTAAAGCAGTCATTCACGTGCTGTATGTCGATTAAGACGGTAGTACCCTCACCAGATACTAGTGTTTTTGGTAGATTTTGGTTGAGTGCATCGAACGTGATGATCTTATTATTGATGTAGAAACTGACAAATTTAAGCGTAACTTGTCGATAGCTTAGATTTGTAATGCCAACCGACACTACTTTTTTTTCGAAAGAAGTACCAAAAACTGTTCGTAAACCTACAATCCCGTGCAGTTTTATCCTTTCACTCCGCCAAGCGAGATATAGCGCGACACAAGTTGCTGCGATGGTTCCAAAAGACGCTAGCCAGGTAGGGATCATAGTTAACAGCTGCATCCATTGATCAAATTTCATTATTCCGTAGTCTCCTTCTAAATTCTATTAAGTGTAAATACAGTTGTCTGTCGTTAAACAGCCAGCCTATACGTCTCTAAGTTGAGACATATGGTGTTACTTGTCATATTTTTCAAGTAAAAACTAAAGTTCCATGCGTATCGTAGATTGAACGACTTGTCTTGGGTTCTAAAAAAACGGGTTTTAAAGCAGAGAAAACAAAGCTGTTTTCACTAAACCACCTTCCTTGATTGGCTGGCATATTCTTTCATTCGTGGTTGAGCAGCCTGTACCCAGCCTTGTTGGTTACGAACGGTGTCGTCAACCTAGCAAACCAAAATATCCGTTAAGGTTTTTGGATCGTCGATTGATCACATGCTTGAGCTTGAACGTGGACTAAATAGTATTGAATTCTGGGCGCTACACGTTTACGGTCTAGAATGGAAGATAATCGTCCCTAGACTCAATAGGTTATGCGCACTGACTGAATACCAAAAGTCTGATACAACCGTTCCATTAAGGATGCGGTAGGATTCACTCTCCATTCCTCTCCCAATTTGAACCGCCCCAAACACCCATGACGTTGTACATTCACCCTCACCGTACATCCTGCAAAACGATAGTCCATCAGGACTTCACGTAAATCTCTTACAAATGTATTGTTTGAACTGCTTTGATCAACATCAATTTCAATCTCGGCATGTTTCTCACACCGACGTTCCGAAATGGAACACATTCGTGACGTTCGAACGTTCAACTCATCTGAACCTTTCTCTTTTTGTACTTTAAAGAACGCGATCGCGATCTCACCAATTTCAAACTCAGGGATCTTTCCACTATCGTCGAAAATTGCAAACTCAAAACCGCCATGCTCGTCTTCGAGCAGAATACGAGTCAATCTCTTCCCTGAACGGGTTTCGCTATTTCGAACTCGCTTGACGATACCTGCGACTGTATTAGTCGTCCCATTGGAGTTAGTGGACTGAATCGTCGTCAAATCTTGGCGCGAGCACAAATGTTGTAGTTCATGTCGTACTGAATCAAGCGGATGTCCGCTCAGGAAAAATCCTAAGGTACTTTCTTCGTGCACGAACATCTCATGATCTGGCAAACGTGGAACCTTTGGAATAACAATCGATATACTGGACGTTTCGTCTGTACCAAACATATCAATCTGTCGATCGGCATCTCGTTCAGCAGCTTGTTCGGCTGCATGCGTGAAAGTATCAATTGACGCTAAGAACTCTGTGCGCGCGACATTAGCTGGCTTTTCCGGTTCAAAACAATCTAAGGCACCCGAATAAATCAACCGTTCTAAATCAGTTCTATTCTTCCGTAAGAGTTTTGCTCGAACACACAAATCCATCAACGATTCGTACGGCCGTTCCTTTCTCGCTTCAATGATTCGTTTGGCAACTTTTTCTTCGAGCTGTTTGATCGCGCGTAAGCCAACAATGATGCTGTTTTGACTTCCCAAAAATTGGTATTCACTGTCATTGACACTTGGGTTCTGTACGAGTACCCCCAAGCGTCGACATTCGTCAATCAATAACTTAACGGTGTTTGGTTCAGTTTCGCAAGACGCTAACGACGCTAAATATTCAGCCGGATAATAAGTCCTCAAGTAAGCTGTCTGATAAGCCACTAAAGCATAACTTGCTGCATGTGCCCGGTTGAACGCGTAGCCAGCAAATTTGCGCATATCAGCATAGATTTTTTTGGCGGTTGTTTCGCGCACACCATTCGCCAAACAACCGTCGACAAATTCAGTCTCGAGTTTGAGCATCGCGTCTTCGTTCTTTTTACCCATTGCCTGCCGTAACACGTCTGCATGTCCCATCGAAAATCCAGCCAGCTCACGGGCTAAATTCATCACATCTTCCTGATAGACCATCAGTCCATAGGTCTTCGCCAAAACTCTTTCAATAATCGGATGATCGAACTTGATCTTTTCCAATTTGTTCTTCCGCCGAATGTAAGAATCGGTAACTCCTGTATCTAACGGACCAGGTCGATATAACGCTTGTAACGCAATGATGTCTTCTAAACTAGTTGGTTTCAGTTCCTTTACTTTTTGGCGCATACCACTCGATTCCAATTGGAAGATTCCAGTAGTATGACCTTCATGTAAACTCGCGAAGACTTGGGGATCATCCAATGGAATGTCCAAAATATGAAACGTAGAATCCGTGGAATTGAGTGTACGCGCATTGATCGATTCACATGCACCATCAATCGCTGTAACAGTTTTTAATCCGAGAAAGTCAAACTTCACCAAGCCTAGAGCTTCGACGTCTTGTTTATCCAGCTGAGTCAACACGTCGCCTGCCGGCGTCTCAGTGTAGACTGGCACGTATTCATCCATCTCTGTCGGGGCAATAACAACCCCCGCCGCATGTCGACCAGTTGTTTTGACTAGACCTTCTACTTTTTTTGCAAGTTCGATAATCTCTGTAACTTCTTCTTGTGAAGCTAGCATGTGCTTGAGTTCTTTGACTTTGCTAACCGCGTCTTCCAAAGACAGCGGTGTAACGCCTTGTATAGGTATCAGTTTCGCAATACGATCCCCTAAACCATGAGGTTTACCAAGAACTCGAGTGACATCTCGCACGGCTGTTTTCGAGCCGAACCGATTGAAGGATACAATTTGTGCAACTTGATTTCGACCGTATAGTTCGGTGACGTAATCGATCACTTCACCACGGCGATTCATACAAAAATCGATATCGAAGTCGGGCATGGATACACGTTCGGTATTCAATAGTCGTTCAAACATGAGATCGAATTGAATGGGATCTATATCAATAATTCCGAGTACGTACGCCACTAGAGAAGCCGAGCCAGAACCACGTCCTGGACCCACTGGTATCATGTTATTTTTAGCCCAAGTTACAAAATCTCCAACAATCAAAAAGTACCCTGAAAAACCCATTTTCTTAATGACGTCTAACTCGGTATCGAGACGTTCAATGTAGACTTCTCGATCATCAACCGGGTTTCCGCGTTCCTCTCGCGCGTCAAGCATCTTATCGAGTCTCTCATGGGAAATCGATGTAATCAACTCATCTGGTGTGCCAGTTCTCTCAGTCTTGAACTGTGGTAACTGAAACTTAGAGGGTACATCCACCGTACATCGGTAAGCAATTTCTACAGCATTTTCAAGCGCATCTGGCAGATCTTTGAACAGTTCTGCCATCTCGCTCGCCGACTTGAGGTATTGTTCCGAACTGTAGCGGATATCATGAGAATCGTCGCCAATGGTTTGCTTGTGTGCGATACAAAACCGTGCTTCGTGACCGCTAAAGTCATTGGCATTCAAAAACCGTACATCGTTTGTCGCTACCAATGGGATTTTTTGCTCCGCCGCTAACGGAATCGCATGGGAAGCAAATTCCTCCTCGTAGTCTCTCCCCGTACGATTGAGTTCGAGGTAAAAGTGATCACCGTACAAACCTTTCAATGCTTTAGCTTGTTGCTCGGCTTCGTCAAAAGACCCCTCAAGTAACAACCTACCAATCTGACCTTGAGTTCCACCTGAGAGCACGATCAAGTCCTCGGAATATTTCTGTAAATGCTCCGGTTCGATACAGCCATGTTCCCCAGAATGTAGATAAGCTGCAGTCATGAGTCTTCGCAGATTGGCCCAGCCTTGCGGACTCTTGGCGAGTAATTTGATCCAATCTCGGTGTTCACCTTCAATAACTTTGAGATCTACACCAAATATTGGTTTAATTCCGGCGATTTTTAGTTGGTGCTGAAATTGCCAAAATCCAAATAAATTAGAGTAGTCAGTAATCGCAACCGCAAAAATGTCTCGGCTTTGACAATTTGCTGCCAGTTCTTCGATACACAGGACACTGTCGATTATCGAAAATTCAGTGTGTACCGATAAGTGTGCAAAGGAATGCATCTATAGAGACGTCCAATTAGCTACGGGACGAAAGGATTTTCGATGGATCGCACACGGGCCGATTTTGCGCAGTACTTGTAAATGATCAGGTGTCGGATACCCAAAATTTCGATGAAATCCATATTCGGGAAATTCTTCATGATAGCGAGTCATGATCTCATCTCTGGTCACTTTAGCTAAGATGCTGGCTGCACCTATCGAATCGACTTTCGAATCCCCCTTGATAACCGTATGGGTTTCACAATTGAGCATCGGCGAATGAATCCCATCAATCAAGGCTAGATCCACTTCAACCTTCAACTGTTCGAATGCACGTTGCATCGCAAGCAACGAAGCGCGCAGAATATTTAACTCATCGATTTCTTCAACTTCACAGAGACCAATCGCCCAACTGGTACTGTGTTGTTTAACTTCACGGGCGAGAACCTGCCGTCGCTCGGGAGTTAACTTCTTGGAGTCGGTGATTCCATCGATAACTTTTTGTGAATCGAGTACGACTGCCGAAGCGACAACCGGTCCGGCTAGCGGACCCCGCCCAACTTCATCTAGACCGCAACTAACTCGGTCAACCTCTGCCTCTTCAAACTTTAACATTGAGTTTGACTTCGTCGATTTAACAACTCGACAATCATCTCTGCAGATCGCTCCGAAGCGCTATGCCGTAAACTCTCGTGAATTTCTGCATATTCCTTATGTAAGACATCGTTGTTTTGTACTGACTGCAGTTGCGAAAGCATGGTTCGCGCTAAAGTCTCAGCTGTCGCTTGACTCTGCAAATATTCTGGTACTACGCGGCGATTAGCTACTATATTAGGGAGCGCCACCCAGCGGGTATGTAACAGTGTTCTGACAATTGCAAAAGTCAACCAACCAATACGGTAAGTAACGACAATCGGAACACGTAATAGCAACGATTCTAGTGTCGAGGTACCAGATTTCACCAAAGCAACGTCGGCAGCGCTGAGTGTAAGTTTTGAATCTGCTTCCGTGATATGAACTTCTACATCCGGGAAGTGTTGCATTTCTCGTAAGATAAAGTTAATCGACTTCTCTCGTACACACGGAATGACAAACTGATATCGTTTTCTCGACTCAGCTAAAGACTGAAACCGTTGACAACTTTCTAAAAACAACCGAGCGTGGAACTGAATCTCAGAATGACGACTTCCTGGTAATAGTGCTACTACAACAGCATGGTTATCGAGTCCAAGTTTAGCGCGCGCTGTTTTTCTCATTTCTGTTAAATTTTGCACCGGTTGAATTTCGTCAGCGAGTGGGTGTCCAACAAACTCGGCTCTAACGCTTGTTTCTTCGTAAAACTTTGGTTCAAAGGGAAACAACGTAAGTAATACATCGGTAGATTTTTCCATCTTCCAAGCCCTACCCTTTCGCCAAGCATAGACCGACGGACTTACGTAGTGAACTGTCGGGACACCTAATTTCTTAAGTCGCTTCTCAAGTGCAAGATTAAAAACATTGAAATCCACTCCTACGAAAACATCCATTTCCTGCATCTGTAAAGCAAGCCGATCAAGCAACTTGAGATAGGAAGGAAGTCGTAACAGTGGCCCGATGAATCCATTAACGACGACATGCTCCATTTCTTCCAGCGCCGTTAATCCTTTTTGTTGCATGTGCTCACCGCCAATCCCGTGAAATTCGACTTCAGGAAGTGACTGCTTGAGCGCGTGCATTAATCGCGAACCTAGAATATCTCCAGAGGACTCACCGGCAACGATGCCAATTTTTATCATGGGTCGTGAAGGGGTGTATTCACAGCAGTACGTCAGGTATTACTACACAAATACAATCGCGCCACTGCACCGGTAGTCGGTAAAACTACTAAAAGAGAATCCTTCAGATTTTTCTTGCCACCACGAGCAACTCGGTAGCACAGACCAAGATGTCCTGCACCTTAGCTTGACTCTTGAATTTCATGGTGTCACGACGTTCATGTGTGACGTATGCATGAAGAAAGATTGAATCTCCAGGAACGACAGGTCGTTTGAAGCGTGTGTTGTCTGCACCCGCCAAGTAATAAATGTAACCATCAACTTTCGGTTTTATACCTTTCATCACGGACGCAAGAATCCCTGAAACTTGCGCTAGTGCTTCGACAATTAATACGCCTGGCATGATCGGTTTGTCAGGAAAATGTCCCTGGAAGAAAGGTTCATTGACGGTAACATTTTTTAATCCAACGATCGAACCTTCGTTGCGATCAATACAGATTACTCGATCCACGAAAATAAACGGATAACGATGTGGTAAGTAATCAAGTATCTCTTCCATCCCAAGTACGGGTTCCAACTTAGTCATTGCTCATTTCTCCAACTCTCGTACTTTGGCGGCAAGTTGTTTTTCCAGTTTGAGAACCCGTTGTACGACATCTTCGAGCCGCGTGAAACGTTTGGCATTTCGCCGCCACGATCTAATATCTGTGTGGAGTGTCGCACCCTGATAGGTACCGGGTTCGGTAATGGATTGACTCACGAAAGTCATAGCACCGATCGTCGTTTTACTGGCAATGGAAAGTGGTCCCGATCCAGCAACACCAACTCCACCCGCGAGAATACAGTGAGCACCTATCTCAACGCTACCCCCTAATCCAGTACAACCACACAGCATTGAGTGCGCACCGACTTTACAATTATGACCAATGTGAACTTGATCGTCGATTTTTACTCCGTCCTCAATAATAGTATCGTCGAGTGCCCCTCGGTCAATCGTACACCCCGCGCCGATATCAATATGGCTCCCAAGTTTCACGGAACCGAGTTGTGCAATACTTTGTAACTCACCGTTTGACTTCGGTATAAATCCAAAACCATCAGCTCCAATGACCGTGTTTGAATGAATCACACAAAATTGTCCGATTTGCACGCCGTGATAAACACAAACGTTGGCATATAAGCGCGTACCTTTACCAATTGTACAGTTCGCGCCGATATGTACCCCTGAGTCGATCGAAACGTCAGCCCCAATCACGGCATTCTCTGCAATCGATACGAACGGTCCAATTCGAACATTTTCGGCTAAAGACGCCGATGGATGAATATCGACTGATGCATGGATACCCTCGGCTACTTGTGGTTGATCATCGAATAAGTGCGAGATTTGCGCGTAAGCTTGGTAGGGTTCGCCGACGACTAGAGCTACAGTCGGACAATCGTCGACATCTTTACGCGCCAATATTACAACGGTCGCTTTAGTGTGTTTAAGGTGTTTACGATAGTAAACGTTGGATAGATGAGTTAGATCGCCGGGCCTGGCCGAACCTAAAGACGCTATCCCATGAATTTTGACATCTGTGTGACCGACTTGGGTCGCGTTCAGAATCTTTGCAAGTTGTTCAACCGAAAAGCCAGCTTCACGAGTGCTGGACAAATTATTCGGATTCGGATTCAGAATCGCTCTCTTCGAAGGGGTTTTCATCCTTTCGTTCGTCGAGCAGTTGGGTTACCTTCGCCGTAATGTCGTGTTTGGGATTGACGTACAGCATGAGATTAGGTACGTAGTTAATAACCATGTCGTAGCCTTCAAGTTCGATAAGATCTTGGAGTACGGCATTGAACTTCGGTCCCATTTTTTGCATTAAGTTTTCTTGGGCCGCATTGACGTCGTTTTGTAGTCGAGTAGAACCGTATTGAAATTCGAGCTGTTTGTTTTCAACTTCGGAACGTAAGTCAGCAATCTCAGTCTGCGATAAAATATCGATATCCTTTTGAGCTCGATCTTCTAAAGCGATAATTTCATCGCGTAAGGCATTGAGTCGGTCTTGCTCAGGTTTAAAGACCGCTGTTAACTTCTCTACTTCCCCTTGCGCTTCTTCGGAATCGATGATCGCCTGCTCTACCCTGACAAAGGCAACTTTGAGTTCTGCCGATACAGGCACAACCATTGCCATTAAGAGTAAAACTAACAAAATTTGCAGAACTGGGGTTTTCATATAGACCTCTAGAAATCAAGAATTAGCCGTGTCATTACTCAGTGTATGGACACAAGTTTGAAATTATAAGTTTATCAGTAAGATTCAAAGGTATTTGAATCCTCTTTTGTTAAAACGAAGTGTTCAGAATTTCGAACGTGATACGTTCGGTCTCGTCGTAATCTTCGTTATTGAATGGGTAAGCCAGTGAGATTCCCATTAAACCCGCCGGCGACTTGAAGATCACACTTAAACCTAAAGAATATCGCATCGCATTAAAACTCGGCGAAAAACAACCATTAGAATCTTCTGCACAGCTGGTACTGAATACGTTTCCGAAATCAAAGAACATGGCCGAACGAACGTCTTCCAAATCCTCCCCAAAAGGTAGTGGGAAATAAAGTTCGACCGAACCTTCCAATACTATATTACCGCCAAAAGGTTGCCCGTTGGGGTAGTACGTGAGTGCAGAACCGCTGGGGAGGCTACGTGGTCCTAAGGAAAAGCGCTCATAACCACGAACCGAACCATAACCACCAGAGTAATAATGTTCGAAGAAAGGATAAATTTCCGTTTTACCAAAGACTTCACCAGCACCTACCCTCGATCGGAAGTGCCAAACCCAGTCATGTGAATCTTTTCCATCAGCGTCTTTTCGGGCTGGATAAAACCAATCACCTTCGTAATCTAATTTACCATATTGCAACTCGCTGCCAGGAAGGGCAGTAGTCAACGCTAACTTATGCCGAGAACCACGTGTCGCAAAGACCAAAGCATCGTTAAGACCGAGATACACCCATTGACCTTCTAACGTGTAGTTCAAAAACTTAGTTCCTAAATTGTCAACAAAATCCGCGATTTGTTGTGCTTCGTTGTATCCACTAGTTACGTCAGTCCATTCGACCTTACCTGCTAAATTTAGTCGCTTGAAATCACCAATGGGTACACCAAATTGAGCCGAACTACCAAAGGAGCTCGTAGAAAAACGATTAATACTTCCCACTCGGTTGTAGCTGATGTCACTGAAATTGATGCCCAGTGCGCGGCTAATTCCATCTTCAGTGAAGTACGGATCGAGATAGCTAAAGTTAATTCCTTTCTCTAAATCGCTCACGCTCGCCGCGACTGCTAAACTATTACCCGAACCACCAATATTTGCTTGCTGGAATGAGCCTTGAACGATGAGTCCACTATATTCAGCATAGCCGAGTGTACCGTTTATACTTCCGGTCGGTCTTTCTTCTACCTTGAATACCACATCGATTTGATCCTCAGATCCGACAACAGCTGGAGTCTCCACCTCAACATTTTGAAAGTACCCTAGACGACGCAGGTTGTCTTTTGAGCGTTCGATCTTAAAGGAAGAAGCACTCGCGCCTTCCAGTTGTCGCATTTCACGGCGTAGTACTGAATCTTGAGTTACCGTATTACCGACGAAAACAATGCGACGAACATACACTCGCTTGCCAGAGTCGACATAAAACAGGACATCAACGGTACCGTCATCCTGAATCGCGGGTACACCCGTTACCGTCGCGAATGTGAAACCCCGCGTATTTAGGAGTTGTGTGAGTCGTTCTTCGGACGCGGTAACTTCCTGACTCGAGAACACCGAGCCAGGTTCAATTACGATGGAATCAAGCAATAAGTCCGGTTCAAAATCTCCAAATGTACCTAATATATCTACATCCCCTATCACGTACTTATCACCTTCTTGTAATCCAATAGTGACATAAACCTGCTTGCGGTCTGGGGTCATACTAATCTGCGTTGAACGGAGTTGAAACGAGACATGACCTTGATCGCGATAGAACGCTTGAAGGGTTTCCAAATCGCCCTGAAGTTTTTGGCGCGAATATTTATTGTTTCCTCGCAGGAACCCAAGTAAGTTTGGTTCCTTAAGTTCCAACGCACTCAAGAGTGTCGATTTACTGTAGGATTGATTGCCAACGAATTCAATCTGACTAATCCCAGACTTTTTACCCTCTTCAATCTCGATTTCAATCGCGACGCGGTTTCTCGGAAGTTCATTGACCGTGGTTTGGATATCGGCGGTGTACTGTCCTTGTCCGACGTATTGTCGTGTTAGTTCGATGCGCATGCGATCAAGTGTTGCTTGCCTAAAGATCTGGCCTTCTCGAAGTCCTTGGTCAGCTAGTCCAGCTAACAAATCTTCAGACTTGATCTGTTTATTACCTTCGATTGTTATGGAATCGATAGCTGGCCTTTCGGTTACCACAATTTCAATGACGTTTTCGTCGCGTACGATTTGGATATCGTCGAAATATCCCATCGCGAAAAGTTCTCGGAGCAACGAGCGTACGATAACTGGATCTACGATGTCACCAACTTCTACAGTGATCTCATTGAATACAGTTCCTGCCGAGACTCGTTTCAGTCCTTGAACTCGAATGTCCTCAACAATAAACTCGGTGTTCGCAAGACAGGGGAACACCATGATCAGGACGAGCATAAATAGAAGTGGAAATTTCGAAATTTTCATGGTTGTGGCTCGGTCGGTAATAGATTGTCGTTGTGATTAATAAGGAGAATAATAAGCATGTTTAAGTAAATCTCAATTTAGAACAGAATTACAACTCAAGAAGTCCCAGATGCGATCCGCTAATGTTAATTTCTCCACAATATCTTTACATTCAAAGACGATTTTGATTCCTTTTAGTCTTCCGTCTTGTGTTTTTAATAATATCTGGTGGATCACTTTCCTTCCCGTAAAGTACATAGATCGAAGGCAGCATGTTACCGATTTTAAACGATCCAATAGGCGTCTAAGCTGCTGTTTTACAATATCTTCTCACTCTTCATTTCCCATCCAAAATCGGCGGAGGTTCGAGGCAATCAGGGAATTTAGAATCTTCCGGTTTTGGTTTTCTTAACCAGACCATGACAGCTGCGGTACACCAGCCAATTGCAGTCCACCCAAAAAATACATTTACGAAGATGATCAACCCCTTTCCTTTACAGTCCAGGCTGACTGCGAGAGTTGTAGGTAGTAAGTACAAAAACAATAATAGCGATAAAGACCCTGCAGTCCACCAATCTCCAGTAGTCAGCCCCAAACACACATAGAAGATGGATAATCCTATGAGGAGGCAAATCTGATATCGTTCATTGATCGGTTTCATATTCTCATCTCCAGCTTGTTTTTCTCACGACATTAACCAAGCACCATGTTTTACCATCAACCATCAATTGCTCGTTCGTTAAGCAAACCGTCGTCAGTGTTCTTATTTCTTCTTTAATCAGGTTGAGCCAGTACTCATTTCCAAGCAGACCCTGCGACGCTTGTTAATCGCTCGTAAATCACTGTTAGCCGTCAAACAATAGTTGAAGTCAATCGTCTAATAATTACTAGACGTTAAACCTTCAATCAACAAGGTATGACGTAGTCACAGATGATTCGAACGAAAAAATAGATTCTCCCTTCCTTTCTGACCTCGAGATTAATTTTACCCCCAAATCCGCAGAACGTCGTTGAACATGACAAAAACAAAGAGTCCTGCTAATAGAAATATACCAACCATCGATGCAGCTCGTTGTACTGTTAATGGAATCGGACGACGAATAATCATGTGAATGGCAGCATACACAATGTGACCACCATCCAATAATGGTACCGGTAGCAGATTAATGAGGAATAGGCTAATTGACAACATTGCAATCAGTTGCCAGTAGTCCCGAAACCCACGTTGTGCCAAATCACCTGCCATCTGGCCAATACTTAAAGGACCCGCGAGATTAGAGGCTTCGACTTTCCCAATAATCATTTTGCCAATCGAGGTGATCGTCAAGATAGTGAAATCTTTAGTTTGGGTAAACGCGTATTGGATACTACCAATGGGACCGTAGCGAACTTGACGAGTATCGGGTTGGACTCCGACACCCAAAAACCCTTCAGTCGTACCGTCTGCGGTTTCTCGGGGCTGCGGTGTTGCCTCAATTGAATACGGGAGACCGTCCCTGATAAATCTGATGGTAACTGCTTGATCCGCTGATTGTTCTATAGCATCGGTGAGATCACTCCACACGGTAATCTCATGTTCGTCAATTTGAAAGATCCGGTCACCCGGTTGAATTCCAGCAGATTCCGCTACTGAACCGGTCTGAACGACACCTATAACCGGACTATAACCGGGCTGTAACCCTAGATCAGCAAAAACATCTGGTGTCTTCCCTTTCAAAAAGTTTTCGATCGGCAAGTCAAAAGAACGTTCCCCCGCGTCTGAATTCGTGGTAATAGTTAACACGCCGGTATCACCCATTCGGCGAGTCGAAACCATACTAAACTGAAACCACGATTCGACCGGTACTCCGTCGATCGCGACAATCTCTTGACCCGTCGGTAACTCAGCATAATACGAGGGAGAATCCTCCTCGATCTGTCCTACATAGGGTACCAATTCGATACTACCCATGAGCCCAAACACCCAATAAATACATGCAGCGAGCAGCAAATTGGCGAATGGCCCAGCGGCCGCGATCACAATCTGCCGCCAGGGGGCAACTTTATCAAAAGCCATGTGTTCGTCTTCAGGTGCAATGTCATCTTGATTGCGGGTGTCTAGCATCGAGATGTACCCACCTAGTGGAATCGTAGCTAGCACAAACTCCGTTTCGCGCTTCGAGACAAGTTTGATGAGCGGTTTACCGAACCCTATCGAAAAACGAAGTACTTTGACACCTAATTTGCGGGCTGCGACGAAATGTCCATATTCATGCACAGAGACTAAGATCAAAAATAGAAAGAAGATCGCGAGCGCATACATGAGGATGCCCTCGAGATACGAAAGGAATTCAAAGAAAATTTCCAATTCGGTTCCTATTTTTGAGCTTGAAAGAGTATGCTGAGTGTTCTATGTACACCACACCGCGAAGTCAGCATTCTTATGGTACTAGTCACTTATTGTACGTTACCCTGCTGTTTCACCCTAAACAGTAATAGGTACAAGGCGCAACAGCTAGTAACGAGTCTATCCGATCCATAAACCCACCGTGACCTGGCAAAAATGTACCCGAATCTTTGATGTTTGCAGTCCTTTTCATCGCGCTTTCAAACAAATCACCAAAAATAATGAAAACGATCAATACCGGCCAGAGGAAGAAACTCTGTATAGGCAACCAATTCAACACACTGTCAAACAATGCGAGACAAAGTAATCCGACGACTATGCCACCAATTGTACCTTCCCAAGTTTTTTTTGGACTGACTTCGAACCGAATTCGGTGGTTACCAAAAAAATTACCGACAAGATAGGCAGCTGAGTCGGTTAGCGCGACTACTAACAAGAGGCTCAGAATTGCTTCGAACGAACTAGCGATACTACGAATACTCAGAGCCGCGCCAAAACCGATAATGTAACCCAATAGCAAAATGAGTAGCCGATTTGCTAGGATTCCTTTGAGTTGTTTAAAGAACAACACAAAAAATATCCCCAAAGTCGAAGCGATTAGCGCATAAAAGACGAGCATCTCAGTAATTCCTAAACCTGCCAATGGCAAGATTAGCGCAGTTCCAGCGCCTAATATCGCATATGTCAACCTAGCGAACTGATTTTCAATGCGAGCAACCGCTGCCCATTCGAAAAGTGCACCAAATAGCAGCAAACAAAAGGCAAAATGAATACCATCGCGATCGAGGAGCCAGATTGCCGCAATCACAATCGGTGCTAACACTAGGATTGAGATCACTCGAGGAGTGAGTGATTTCGGAAGTTTAATGTGATTCCTCACTCAGGGTACGTTGCCGAGCTCCAAATCTGCGCTGTCGTCGCGTGAAATCTAAAAACGCTTCGTGTAAATGAGCAGCAGAAAAATCGGGCCAATAAGTCTTCGTGAAATAGAGTTCCGTATAGGAGAGATCCCATAGGAGAAAGTTACTCACTCGTTGATCGCCACCAGTACGAATACACAATTCTGGTTCCGGTGCTATCGATGTAGCTAGATAATTTTTAAAACTACTCTCGGTTAAGTCTGTAACCTCTTCACCGTTGGCTACTACATCTTCCAAAAATAATCGTGCTGCATTGACAACATCCCAGCGACCACCGTAATTCATTGCAATATTTAAGAACAGCGACTTGTTCTCGCGAGTTTGTTCTTCACAGTCGCGCATGTGTTTTTGTAGTCTTTTGGGAAACGCCCTACGATCGCCAATAAAACGTACTTTCGCATCGCGTTCGTGTAACGTCTGAAGTTCGCGGTCAATGGTCTCTGAGACTAGACTGAATAGTAGGTCAATTTCCGCTTTTGGTCGGTTCCAATTTTCAGTACTGAACGCGAAAAACGTTAGATATTGCACACCAGCATCGGCGCAGTTCTCAGCAATAGGACGGACGTTTTTTGCTCCATAACGATGTCCTTCGTCACTTGGAAGTCCTTTCTGTCTCGCCCAGCGGTGGTTGCCGTCCATGATGATTGCTAAATGTCGTGGAACAATGTATTGATTCTTGGGATCAGGTTTATTCAAGACACGACTCTCGAGTTGAATACCTGTTGATGTAAAAGTTGAAAATTTAGACTAAAATTCAATGAGATCTTGCTCTTTTTCCTTGAGCAACTGCTCGACGTTAGCAACGTGCTCGTCCGTGAGTTGTTGAATCTCGAGTTCACCTCGATGTGCGTCGTCTTCGGGGATCAGTTTTTCGCGTCCGAGTTCTCGTACATCTGAGATCGCATCTCGTCTGATGTTACGAATCGCAACCCTTGCATTCTCGGCTTCAGTCCTTGCTTGACGAACTAAATCTCGCCTATTTTCTTCTGTAAGTGCTGGTAGTGGCAAACGTAATACTTCGCCGTTATTATTCGGTGTTAGACCGATATTACTCGCCAGAATCGCTTTCTCGATTTGTATCAGCATGGGGTTTTCCCATGGCGCGACGACAAGGGTCCGTCCTTCTTCGACCGTAATGGTTGCTAATTGTTTAATCGGAACTTCTGTACCATAGTAGAGTAAGGTAACCGTATCTAGTAATGAGGGATGTGCGCGCCCGGTTCGAATACGAGCGAAAGAACCTTCCAGAGCTTTACAAGTTTTACCCATGCGGGATTGGGCTTCGTCTTTAATCTCGTCAATCATATGCAATACCCTAGCTACATTGGATGATAGTACCGAGCTGTTCACCTCTAACAATCCGTTCAAGAGTACTCGGAGTTTTATGATTGTAAACTATGATGGGTATATTGTGGTCGCGACATAAACTGAACGCTGTCTGATCCATCACTTTCAGGTTCTTATCGATCACCTCGTCGAAGGTCAATTTTTCGAATCGACTTGCATTTCTGTTTAACAATGGATCGCTGTCATACACGCCATCTACATTCGTCGCTTTGAGGATCGCATCTGCTCCCAGTTCGATGGCACGGAGCGCTGCTGCAGTATCGGTAGTAACCAGTGGGTTTCCGGTGCCACCGGCGCAAATCGCGACCGTTTTATTCGATAATGCTTGTAGAACTTGATGACGATCGTAAGGTTCGGTTAGACCGCTAATCCTATGGGGAGTATAAACATTAACGGGGGTATTATGGTTGACAAATGCATCGCGTAAAACTAAGGCATTGATCACCGTCGCAAGCATGCCGACGTGATCCGCAGTAATGTTATTGAGCCCCATTGTTTGGGCGGCTGGTGAAAGATCTCGTCCACGAAATACATTTCCACCCCCAGGTACGATTGAAATCTGTATCTTGTGGGCGGCTAGTTGTGCAATCTGCGCTGTTAGGGATTGAACTTTTGCACTGTCAAACAACTGATTGGTTGTACTTGCAAGAGCTTCTCCTGATAGTTTGAGAGTAATACTGTTGTACTTGATTGTGTCCATCTACGCTATGAAAGTTCTATGGTAACTGCAACGCGCGTGCTTCGTCCGTTGCCGTAGTGAATTTTAAACTTGATGCTGAGTGGGTGTAATCAACATTAGCTTAAATTGAGTGTGGGACTAACGTGGACGAACTGTAATGGACTTAGATTTGATGAATTAGGCGATGCTTAGTCATAAACTTTGAGGCACATAGCAAAATATTCAAGCTCA
This sequence comes from Gammaproteobacteria bacterium, assembly GCA_009845835.1. Lineage (GTDB taxonomy): Bacteria > Pseudomonadota > Gammaproteobacteria > Pseudomonadales > Azotimanducaceae > Bin55. Next base: position 16,405 of record VXYV01000075.1, read on the forward strand.
GACAGAAATTATTCATGTCTTATGATTTTGATAAATTTCACTCATTTGCTGGCTTGTAATATCAAATTATTGAAAACCTCGAGCTTAAGTAAGCTCTGAGGTTCACCCGGTGGTACCCCGCATTTAAGCAAAATGTCTTTCGAGAACTGGTCTATCATGTGGATCCAGTCGAGAACATAGATGAGGACGAGAAAGTCGAACGAGAGTCTACTATCGAGAGACTCAATCGAATACTCAAACTACTGTATCTATGCTAGCGCGCTAACTGATAATGTAGAATTAAATCCGCAAAGAATCACGGTTTAGTGATTCTGACAATTCAAATTAACTAGAAATTTTTTGGAGTCTATTATGACAAGAAACGTACTGTTGATGCTAGGAGTTGCTGTGTTGGTAATAGTTGGTGCATTTGCAGCTTCCACAGGAAGCCATACCATAGCAATTCGGTGATCGTCTGTGATAGTTCGTCACATTGTTACGGAGGTCCTTCGCGGAAGGTACACAATCACACCATAACCTCAGATATACCATACATTTATCAAAACTACAACATCTGCAAAGCGGTAAAAAAGAAGTTGAAAGGAACACTAAATGTAACGGTAAAGCAAATGCCGTTACTACGAGGTACCGTGGCAGTTGAGTATGTCGACGTACCTCGTGCTTGTATGCGGTGTCGACGATAGCATCGATCTGTCAAGATAGAACTTGCTCTGGCTTGTGACTATTACATCATTTGGATTGAACCGTATTTTGGATAACAAATAGTATGCTCTACCGATTCGTACAAGAACAATGCTGGGTGCGTAGAAATGCGACAAGAGAATTAGTTTTAGGGTTGATTTTGGCCTGTTCCTGCTTATGCACGTTTTCGCACGACATTAACGAAGAATCACACGAACACACACCTACTCACGATAATACTAGATCTACTGCAGATCAAGTTGAACCGGACTCGACTGAGTTTACTCGACAAGTTCTACCACTGGGTGTGAGAGTCTATGAAAAGCTTATAAAGTTTCAAGAACTGTTAGAAGCACACGAAACCGATAGTGAAAAACTTTCGGACGCCCAAAAAATTCTAGACGAAATACTGTTGGATTCGGATTACTTGAATGCCACCGAACTTGGGTGGATTCATAGATGCTACACGATGATTGCTCATGAGATTAATGACTCATCGATGCTGATTGAACACTTTACAAAACTGCTTGACTATCGAGAGGGTATCGAATATGAACACGAAGTTGAAGCATTGGAGAAATTGTCTCAACTTCTTTACGCAGACGAGAAACATGATGAAGCATTAGACTATGTTCATCAGTTACTTCACCTAAACGACACAAACATTCCTGGTACTATTTTGATGGCTCAAATTCATCTAGACAGTGGGAACGTCGAAAAAGCAAACAAAAGGTCACGAACGGCTATCGATTTGATGCACAAAGAGAAAACATCCGTTGATGAAAACTCGTGGACGAAGCTCTTGTTCGTCGTTGAGGAATTGGAAGATTGGAACTTAGCGGTCGATGTACTTGAAACGATGGTAGTTGAACTTCCCCGTAAACAGTACTGGAATAGGCTAGGTGAACTGTACACTCAGTTGGGCAACAGTGAGAAGGCTGCCGAGGCATTCGACTTTGCATCTGAGATCGAAGAAGGAACGGAGCAACGAGAACTCGAATAACCTGAGAACGCTTCCTAGCAACTAAATGCTTAAATTCTGCAGGGTCCTGGAATGGTACCTCTCTTACAAATTCTGCTTTCTCTCAGGATTTACAAAAGACAGATAACCCAAAATGAATACCGAGCCAAATTATTCTCCAGTTAAAGTCAAACAACGAACAATTGGTCTGGTTGTGGGCATTTTGCTTGTTGCTTTAGTTGCAATTGCAGGTCAAGTTTTACCTACGGCTACACAAGCGCAGGAATCCTTGGAAGTATCCAACTCTATCGACGAGAATAGCAACGCCGATCACTTAGTTACGCTGCCCCAGACTGACTCTGTTGCTGATACCCAAAAACACTCTCTAGGATTACAGGATATCTTTGCGATTGAATCGCGCTTTGAACAATTCGGAACACTTTTCACGTTGCTCGCTTCCGCCGATCAGCAGAGTGTTCAATCCCTCCTGAATGATTCAAAGACCGTTGAACATCACAGTTTTCTCCATGATGTACAAAGCTTAATACTGCAGCGATTAACGACGCATGATCCGTTAACAGCACTTAAAGAAGCAAATAAATTTAGTGGATCTCAACGAAACAAACTAATTCGTTCGGTGTTTCAGGAGTGGTCGCTCGTCAATTTTGAGGAAGCCGTATCTGTAGCTTCTACTCTGGATGAACGAGGAAAAACCGCAGCAGTAGAAGGTATTGTCGGAACTCGTGACGATTTAAGCCGTGAAACTTTGCTTGAAGTTGCTCGTGAGCTTGATAGCGAGGATACTGCAATAGACCTGTTTGTGGCAGCGTCAGCGCGACAGGAAATTACCGACCCCGACACTGCTTGGAGTTCCTTTCTTACCGAGTACGGTAACAATTTTGATGATATGAGCACCGCACAACTTCAATTTTTTAAGAGTATTGCCCACAGTTTGCTCGAAAAATACGGAACTGATGCGATTTTCAAGGTCAACCAAATGCTTGAAGGGTACGAAACAGCCACATCGATTCTCCTCGATTTTCTTGATCTCATTGCACAGGAAGACCCCGAGCTTTCTTTTGAGTTAGCGATCAGCCTAAGTCATGAGAATGACCGATATATCGGTGGCGTGAGAGTGTTGGAGTGGACGGAAACAGATCCTCTTGCTGCGCTAGATGCTTTAGTAGCCCTTGAGGATTATCCCGATACCGAATTATTGGTGATGGGATTCAACCTGTCTCGTCCCGCGGAACGCTACGCTAGACAAATTTTGGACCGAATTCGGACCTACTCCCAAAAAACTGATCCTGAATTAGTTGGAAATGTGGTGTATGCTTTGGCGCAATCATCACCTGAAAGTGCAGCAACTTACCTTGATCTGATAGAGGACGATGTGAGGAGACTGGAGCTTAGTTCGAATATTGCGAGGATCTGGGCTCGTCGACACATTCAGGGAGCATTAGATTGGGTACAACGCTCAGCTGAATCTGCTAACCACCAACGAACCCTGCAAGAAATTGTCTTGGTTGAGTTCACCTACCAAGATTCTTCACAAGCACTGCAAACTGCTCTTGATTTACCCTTGAACGAATCCGGAATCGGTATAGAAGAGACGGTTATCGAAACCATGGCAGAATTCGACTTATCAACAGCCGTATCCATGCTTCCAAAATCTCGAAACTCCGAGACCAAAACTCAAGTAGGAATATTGCTAGGTAATGCTCTCATTAAAAATGGTCAACCAGAAGCAGCCTTTAACCTAGTTAACCGATTACCCAAAGCCGCCAAAGCCAAGTTCATTGAATCGATTACAAGAACTTGGGCTTTGGTCGACCCAAGTGGGATGTATGCCAATCTTGAACAATTACCATCAACCGAGTACACCGCGCAGGCGGCTGCATCTTTGTTGCTTCAAGGACGCTGGAGTAATAATGTCGCGTTCACCCAAGAAGAGCAAATACGGCTTAGGTCGTTCATGTCAGATGAAGATCTAACAAACCTAGAAGAAGCTCTCGATAAAACGGACGCAATACGGTCGGTACTCCCCTAATTTGAGTCGGTGAGACTATGGCTCGGTAATCGATAGACAAATGAACTTAGTCGTTTCTAAACCTAATAAAAATACAACCTGGTACGTATTCGGTGTTGGCGGTGCGATCATTATTGTTTGCACAGCTATAGGCCTGTTCTGGTTTTTGAATGATCAAGACGAATCCAAAGCGCCGGTTACACAACAACGCTCGAATTTAGTGGTTTCAAACTCGGATGTCTTGGATTGTGACTACATTAACTCCCAAAATGGCGATCAAAGTAGTACGCTGAACTTGGAACGCTTAGGTACAGTATGGAGTCACTTTGAACGAAAAAGGCTCCTCTATGAGTGCCTCGCGAACGCTCAAGAGCGAGAATTAAGTCAGTATCTAGATAAAGCGAAGACCATTTTGCCAGTCAGTTTGAGGGTCGACATCGAGAATGTTGTCATACAACAGTGGGCATCGATTAATCCCATTGAAGCGATAACCCATGTTGAAAATTATCCAATCGTTCGGTATCGTGAGTTTGAACGCATAGTGTTCACGGAGTGGATGTTAGTGGATTTACAAGAAGCTGTACGCTACGTGGGAGAATTAGATTTGCGTTCCAGACAGACGATTTATGAAGTCATAATGAACACTTTCTCTGACCATAGTAAACTTGATCTGCTTCAAATCGCACAGCAACTTGATATCGAACCCATTGCGACCGAATTGATGTTCAAGTTAAAGGCTGAACAGCCAATTGATGACCCAAGACAAACTTGGATCGAATTTCTCGACGAATATAAACACGAGCTTCTCATTCTATCCGAAAGTCAGACGTTGTTTCTTGACCGAGTCATAGATTCGCTGCTTGTTCAAGAACCAGTGGACGCATTTCACTTCATCAATGAGTCTTTGACCAACATTGACGAGAAAATGTTGATCTTACCTGATGTCATCCACAGGATCGTTTCAATTGATCCGGAGAGTGCATTCAAATTAGCTCTTGAGCAACAACGGGATGAATCCGGAATTCTTTGGGATGTTGTACTAATTTGGGCTGATAGTGACCCTATAACAGCGCTGTCGGCGGTATCAGAGATTGAGAATATTGAGCTGCGCAGGGGATTACAACAGGAATTGATGCTGGTATGGGCTGAAAATGACCCCTATGAAGCTTTGCAAGCTGCGTATAAGTTTGCCTCGCATGAAGATACGCATCTCTTGACCGAACAACTTGCTGAATTTTCACTTGCATCGACGACACCCGAAGAAGCGTTGAAACAGCTACAGGAACTAGATGATCAGGTAGTTAGAACCGGTCTTACACGAAAGATTGTGTCAAAATGGGGGCTGAGTGACTTATCCGCTGCATTAAATTGGATCAAGACTGAACCCTCGATTCAACATATGCAATCTCAGTTAATGACCGATCTATTACACAAGCTCACTAGTACAGATCCCCAAACTGCTATGACTACAGCGCTTGCACACCCGATAGAGAATGATCAAGTTGGGCTAGAAGCAGAAGTTATTCGAGCATTGTCTTATCGAGATGCGGACGCCGCCCTAGAACAAATACCAAAACTACGAAATGAACGAACAAGACTGCAGGGGTTGCTAGCAATCGGCTCGCAGTTCTTACGAAGAGGCGACACCGAGAGCATAGACCGTGCCATGATCCTAGGAAGTCGTCTGAATTCGGAGGTATTGCAACACCAATATGTTGAATCTCTATTACCCGGTTGGGTTATTGCTCGACAGGAACAAGCACTATTCAACCGAATTGAATCGCTTCCGACTCAGGAAATCAAAGCCGCTGCAGCACAAATGTTGATTTCCTCAAGCAGCGAGCAACTAACCAAAAATCAAATTGAAAAACTTCGGACTTACCTTGATGAGTCCTCGGAGAAGAACTAGTCCACCATATTTCAGAAACGGGTGAAATAGCTTAGTCAAAACTCTCACCAACTTGATAACGGGCAAAGCGTACACAAGTCGAACCTTGTGCTTTAAGCAACTCGCCTACTGTCCTTTCGCGATCCCAAATATAAGATTGTTCATTCAAACAAGATTCACTTTGAAATTTTTTCAACTTTCCGCGCACAATATTTTTGACGATGTTTTCGGGCTTGCCCGTTTCTAGAGCTTGAGCTGTAAAGATTTCTTCTTCACGTTGTACGACTGCAGCCGGTAGTTCTTCTGCGTTTACGACCAAGGGATTCTCAGAAGTGATGTGCATTGCAAGATTTTTATTCAGTTCACCCGCGTTAGCACTGAGTTCCACAATTGCGCCTACAGTACCCGTCGAATGTAAATACCCAGCGACAATGCCACCGTCGGTCTCAAACCTCTCGACTCGACGTATTGAAATATTTTCACCAATCGCTGACACCAGCTCATTTTTGTCATTTTCCAGCATCGGCATAGTCTCAGCCCCGTGAACGAGCGCAGTTTCAATAACGTGCTCACAAAACTGCACAAATCGTTCATTACGCGCCGCAAAATCCGTCTCTGAATTAATTTCCGCGATCGCACCAACACAACCATCGGCGGATATCTTGAGTGCTAATCGTCCTTCAGAAGCGGTTCGATCAGACTTTTTAGCAGCTTTTACCGCACTTTGTTTACGTAAGTAGTCAAGTGCACCTTCCACATCCCCATTCGATTCTTGTAAAGCTTTCTTACAGTCACCAAACCCGACACCGGTACGCTCACGGACTTCTTTAATCTTAGCCATGTCGGCCATACATCTACTCTCCTTCTTTCTCGTCTTCGTTCTTGTCGTTATTCTCGTCGTTGTTCTCAGTTTCTTCTTGTGAACTCTCTGTTTCAACTGGTTCCGGTTCAGTCACCTCGACAACTTCTGGTTCAGGTTCCGGTTCACTCTCGTCCACTGAGTCTGCGGCAGAATCGGCGACAAACTCTTCTACGTCGACATTACCTTCCCCAATAGTCTTACCTTTCAATATCTCTTCGGCGACAGCAGTCACATACAGACGAATCGCGCGAATTGCATCGTCATTTCCAGGTATGACCCAATCAATCCCGTCCGGATCACTATTAGTATCCACCACTCCGAACACTGGAATTTGGAGTTTATTCGCTTCGTCGACGGCGATACGTTCGTGCTGTACATCGATCACAAATAAGGCATCCGGAAGACCTCCCATGTCTTTGATGCCACCGAGTCCGCGTTCCAAACGATCCATCGCGCGACGTTTCTGGAGTGCTTCTTTCTTGGTCAACAGGTCAAAGACACCCCGCGCATCTTGCTCTTCAAGATCTTTTAGCTTGCGAATCGATTGTCGTATAGTCTTGTAATTGGTGAGCATCCCACCTAGCCAACGCTGATCGACATAAGGCATACCGACACGTACCGCTTGTTCGCGGATCACCGTCTGCGCTGCCCGTTTCGTACCCACAAACAAAATCTTTTGATTGCGAGCTGCAATTTTTCGAATCTCGTTTAGAGCGCGATTCATCGCTTCCAACGTTCGATCCAAATGAATAATGTGGACTTTATTTCGGACGCCGAATATGAACGGCTCCATCTTGGGATTCCAGTAACGCGCTTGATGGCCAAAGTGAACACCTGCAGCCAACATGTCAGTGATATCGATCGTACTCATCGTTATTTCTCCGGGTTGATGTGCAACATTGCGCTTTGAGCAAACGACTGGGTATTGAATCCATCAGTCTGTAACGTGGTGTTACGACCAACCACCCGCAATGAACCCTTGGTGTCGTTGCTGTTTTTTGTTCGAATTTGCTGGGCAAGATTCGAATTTCAGCGAAATATTTTAACTATTGTGGATTCCTTTCATGGAACAGACACTAATTAGGTCGCGTTAGCGACGGGGTCGCAAGGGATCAGCTGATAGCCAGCTACTAGCGCTCGGCGGGTCAGATTTACGAGGCGTCGATCATGAGACTCTTGGGTGAATTATCGAGCGATTTGGTTACATACTCGGTACTGTTTGGAGCAAGGCATAGATGATTTGTACCAGTTCATAGGCGATCGCTTTGACCGCTTTAGCTTTTTCCATCCGCGCGAGATATCGCCGATGTTTCCCCCCTTAACTCTAATGTCGAACTTCGCATGGTTACGGCACCTTGGCGCAACGCTTGGCCAAGGCGGTTGGTGGGTCGCTGGGAAGTTCGGCGTTTCTGACCACTACCACTCAGCTGATTGTTCGGCGCTAAGCCGAGCAAAGCACAGAATTGTCCAACCGAAGGAAAGGCAGAGACGAAAAAGGAAAAATGACCAGATTCGAAGCGGAAAACAGACCAAATATCAAGCGAAGACCATAATAATAAGAAGAATCGACTAGGGAAATTTAACCGTATTCAAGACATGAAGAATCACTGTCAATTGATGATACATTCAACGAGAAATGTAGAATTTCTATATCCCAGTCGATTTGCTTGATCAGAAACTCGATCTTCTAGTAAATTAAGCGAAAGCACACTACTCTTAACGACTCAAAGATTGGGGACCAGAAATCGGACTGTAGTAGTTATCAATGGTATACTCAATCACGTGACCGTCTTGAGTCGGACAACCCTGTTTGTTGACACCGAGGCGCTTAGAAACACTAAAATTTAAAATCTCGTCAGGTATTAAGGGGAGAGGATTATCCAAAACGATAGCAACGTTTAAGTCTAATGCAACGGTTATCTTATTTCGATACCCATCCGGGTATTCTTCTTTGTCACGATTAGCTGCTTTGTGATAAAGTGTCAAGATCTTCCAAACATCCCAAAATCGTTCCGAGTCATAACTTATGCTTTCAGTTTTTGACTTAAATTCGATGGTTCGTTGTTGGGATAAAAGCCGAAGATCGTTTGTCACTCGGATAACACCTGTTCGCAATTCTTCAGCTTCATGTTGGCGAATATTTATGGACATAATGTTCGAACTACTCACCATATCTAAATAATTGTGGTTAACGTCGTCAGATTTCGCCATAACATAACCAATTATCGTCAATAAGAATGTTGCCGAAACCCCAGTGTGCTCACCGAAAACACTCTCCGACCAGTTGCAACTTGCGAACACATCCTCTTCTCCAGCCGTATAAGACATTGTCGAACTGTCCTTCATTTCCTTAATAATTTGCTGATTAAGGTTATCAAAATATTTCAGTTCCAGCTTGAGTTCTCTTGGTAATTCGTCTTGATATTTGTTGTCGTTTTCGGGTAGTTCAAGTGGCAGATAAATAGGTTGTAGTGGTTCTTCAGGGATATAAGTTTCGACTCTATAAATAAACCCTCCGTTGTCAGTTTCGATGATATCGTAAGATTCTATTTTTGTTATTACGTTTTCCTTTAAACACTCAGTGAACTTTAACTTGTGTTCGTACGCAATGAGAGAAGCGCCTCGTTTATCAGCACCGTAAAATTCTTGTGGGGGTAAAAACTCCATGAATCGTTTGTATGCTCTTTCTAAGTCTAGTTTTGGTTCTCGATCATAAACTTGATATTGATTTGGACCATCTGGTTTTATAGACTCTCGATTGTTAAGAATTTCGTCGTTATCTGGTATTATGTGATATTCGAGGATGTGTTGTTCAGGAATTTTTACTTCTACACGATACTGTTTGAATGATTTTGAACCGTCAGCGTGTTCGTGTTTAAAACGTATCTTATTGTTTTCTTTATCGATCTCAGTTGGTTCATTTCCGTAAGTAGCGAAGAATACTATGTCTTCAAAATTATCCTCTGCTGAAACGACCGCATCTCCGTCGACTACTCGACTTTCGAGGCCATCACCGATACCAACAAAAAAAAGTGTGCAAAAGAATGAGATACCAATTGTAAAGTTGTTTTCAAATTTTGACATGATCAATTT
>VXYV01000075.1:25928-47986 GCA_009845835.1 Gammaproteobacteria bacterium
TCAAAAAAGTTGTTTTAACTTTAGGGTCTTTAATCTGTACAAAGATGTTGTAGATTATAACGTTAGGTCTGCGTCGGTTTTAGGGGACACAATCTTAGTCACTTTTTGCTCAAAAAGTGAAACATGTTTGTTTGTGGTGAAGTCCATAGGTCAGTTTCCGAATTTCAGTTTCCTCGACTCTTGTCGCCCGGGATTGTTTCCGTCATGAAGTAGTGATTGATACGTGCCGTCGCTTCGGTCCGAGTGCGGAACTGAAAACCCGACTTAGCTAAAGCCCACTCAATGGTTGCAACGACTAACTCCGCGGTTGGTCGTGCCTTGGTTTTCCAACCCACTACGGTGTCATCGTAGAGATCTTTAAGCACACACAGAAACATCTTTCCTTCGCCCTTCTTGAGTTTCGTGAGGTCGGTAACCCAGACCCGGTTCGGTTGCACCACCACATGAGCATCCGCCGGTAGCCTAAGATCCCGTCCCATTGCCGGTGCACACTACCAATCAAGGTCGCGAGACGCCGATCAGCAGGGGCGCGTTTGGACGCCCCATCACGTTGCCGCCAAGCATAGTACTTGCTGCGTGTGACCGCCAACCATTGACACCTCCACGACACCTTAAAATGACCCTGCCAACGCGCGATCAACTGGTACCGAACGGTGGTTGTGAGGCGAAGTAACTGGAAGCTTTTTTAAAAAGTCATTTTCCACACGCAACCGCCGCAATTCCTTCTCAAGGTCCTCGTAAGACGGTCGTCCCATCTTCTCCTGAACCACCGCTAACTCACGCTGCCAACGGTATAACACCGACGGGGATATACCTAATTCAGCACTCACTTGCGCCGCCGTGATACCCACCGTCTGAAACAGGGCTACCGCTTCGCGTTTGAACTCTTCACTATAGTGCTTCCGAGTTCACCTTGGTTTCGAATCACTCATCGAAATTCCTTCTGTCGATTAACTTAATGACTGTCCCCAAAAATCCAGCTCGACCCGGATATAATGCATTGGAACATTTTCACCCCGCTCACTGATTCTTCACTAATCCGTTTTGGCAAAATTTCCCATTCTTCGTACTGAAGAAGTCGAAAAAATGCGCGCGGCCGGACAAGCCGCAGCATCGGTACTGAACATGATTGGTGAACACGTCCAACCAGGAGTATCGACAGGTCAACTCGACGAAACCTGTCACCGTTACATTGTTGATGAGTTGCAGTGTATACCAGCGCCTTTAAATTATTCCCCTTCCAGACACCAACCACCCTTTCCAAATGCAACCTGTATTTCGGTGAATCAGGTAGTCTGTCATGGAATACCTTCGAAACGAAAGATCCTTCGAAAAGGCGATATTGTTAATATCGACATTACGGTCATTAAGGACGGTTTTCACGGAGATACGAGCAAAATGTTTTTGGTTGGAAAACCCAGAGCATTTGCACAAAAGTTAGTCGGCGTCACTCAAGAATGTTTGTACCGCGGTATTCGCGCGGTCAGACCTGGGGCACGTTTAGGCGACGTTGGCCATACGATCCAAATCCATGCTGAAGCACATGGTTATTCAGTGGTACAAGAATACGTCGGTCATGGGATTGGACGCAAGTTTCATGATGCGCCTACGGTGTTCCATTTCGGTTTACCTAACACTGGCGAAAAACTGATCGAGGGCATGGCGTTTACCATTGAACCCATGATTAATCTAGGAACGCGACACACGAGGGTACTTGGAGACAAATGGACGGTCGTAACCTTAGATCGGAAACTGTCAGCACAGTGGGAACACACGATACTCGTTACGGCTGACGGTTTCGAAGTACTAACGAAGCGCGACGACGAAACAATCTAGCGGCGTTATGAAAACCGAAGTATTGGATCTCGCGAAAGAGTTTATCGCGTGTGAATCCATTACCCCCGACGATGGTGGTTGTCAAGAGTTAATCGCGCACAGACTACAACGGCATGGTTTTACGATTGAACACTTTCCGTCAGGCGAAGTCAGTAATCTCTGGTCTCGCCGAAATCAAGAATCACCTTGTTTAGCATTCGCGGGGCATACCGATGTCGTACCTGTCGGCGATTTAACGAAATGGGATACTCCACCATTTACCCCAACCGTGAACGGCGATATGCTTTTTGGTCGTGGTGCTTGCGATATGAAAACGGGTATTGCTTCGATGGTTGTCGCCATGGAAAGATTTATCGAAAAGAACCCTAACCATCGAGGTTCCTTAGGCATGCTGATCACGAGTGATGAAGAAGGGGTCGCAATAGACGGTACCAAATACGTGATGGAACAACTCACCGCACGCGGCGAAAAGATCGACTGGTGTCTAGTTGGTGAACCTAGTTCTTCAGATGTGTTGGGTGATGTAATTCGCGTGGGCCGGCGCGGCACGCTTAGCGGCGACGCCACGATTCACGGTTCGTTAGGACACGTCGCCTTTCCCGAACTAACACCCAATGTTTTACATGGAACAATTCCCGTACTGCAGAAATTAGTCGACCAAGTATGGGATAATGGCAACCAGAATTTTAAACCTACCTCGTTTCAAATCTCTAATTTAAACGTTGGGACCGGCGCTGACAATGTGATCCCAGGTGAACTGTCGGTACAGTTTAATTTCCGCTATAACACCGAGCAAAAGGCGGAATCACTTCAAAACTTCGTAATAGAATCACTGAATTCACTGAAACCTACATTCACATACGAGCTAGACTGGAGACATGGAGGTAAACCATTTTTGTCTCAACAAGGGAAACTGACCGAAATTGTTTGTCAAGTAATTTATGAACTCGCGCAGCAACAACCGAATAAGTCCACTGGTGGTGGTACCTCAGATGCTAGATTCATTGTGCCGACCGGTACTGAGACGGTCGAATTGGGACATATCAATCGTACTGCTCACAAGTACAACGAGAGTGTTCGTATTGAAGATCTTGAACGTTTGGCGACGATTTACGAGACGATATTACACCGCATGTTGGTTGCCTGATGCGTCGGTACATCATTCTTATCTTTGTGGCTTTTGTCGCGTTCGCTGTCATCATGCTACCCGCTCAAATCTTCAAACTGTGGTTTAACTTCGATGGTCTTAAATTATCTGAAATGCAAGGTACAGTTTGGACTGGTTCTGGATCGATTGACGTTAAACAAGAAAACATCGGCCGTCTACAATGGAACATACGTCTCCACCGACTGTTTTTCGGAGAACTCTCTTACCAAGTTTTTATGCAAAATCCTAGCATCACAATAGATGGAAAACTCAGTTACAGTTTTTCAGCGGCAAGTTTTGTCGGTAATGGTCGTATAAAGGCTAGTCTAATTAATCGCGCACTGGAAACGTTTGATACGTATATTGTGGGAGAGTTTGAATTGTCGGAAGTAAGTATTGCCATGAATCATAACCAAGAGTTTCGTACAGTTGACGGTTCAGTGTTTTGGGACGGTGGAAAGGTCAGAACCGTCGCAAATTCAAAATCTAAGAGTGTGCAAATTCCGCCGTTAACAGCAACATTAATGAATTCAGACGATGAAATTGTGCTTGAGAGCGAGACGCAAAATAACAGTACCAATGTACTTAAACTACGTATAGAGCCAGCAACTGGTTGGGTACACATCGCGCTTTCGCGTCATACCCTTGAATTAGCCGAGATGCCATGGGCTACCTCAGGAGATGAGAATGAGTACGTCCTGGAAATATCGCGCCGAATCTATCAACGAACACATTAAACGACTGGTAAAACTTAGTTATGTCAGCCCAAGTTAACCGCATTATCAATGCTCTAAATATCCCACTCCGGGTGTTACTTGTATTGGCGATCGTAGCTGCTTTAGCTTGGACCGTTTACTTTTTTATCTTTGCAGCTTCAAACCTCACCAAAGACTCAGACGACTCCGAATCGTCAAATGTCGTGGAGTCGAGAGTCGATGCGGAAGACATTGTTCGCGCGGACTTGTTTGGTAAAGTAAAAGAAGCACCAGTAGCACAAGAAATTAAGGAAACTGCACTGAATCTATCGTTAACCGGAGTCCTATTCAATGCTACTGATCCCGCCAAATCCATTGCGATCATTAAACAGGGTAACCGGTCGTCGGAGAAATACTACGTCGGCGACCGTATCGCAGGCGTTGCTGAATTGACAGAAATTCTCGAAGATAGAGTAATAATCACGAGAAATGGACAACGGGAATGGCTAGCTTTTGATGAACCGGTACCAATTTTCGAAAAAAACGATGAGACGTCGTTTTTGTTTGAGCACCCGACGGATGCCCAATATATCACACAAGCCGAGGTTGGTATACAAGAGTCCGAGGTCAAAAACGAAGCAGAAACATTAAACCAGTGGCTAAAAAACACAATAAAAAAATCATCTAAACGATTGGAATCCGAACCCAATGCAGTACTAGCAGAATGGGGACTGGCACCACTTTCCGAGGATGAACCTGAAGGTTACCGAATGGATGAAGCTATGGCTGGTCGGATCGGTCTGCAATCCGGCGATGTGGTCGTCGCCGTTAATGGAACCGCGGTCGGGAATATATCACAGGATCTACCCAAAATACAACAACACCTTGAAAACGAAACTCTGGAGTTAACAGTCCAAAGTGGCGACGACACCATGAAAGTCAGTATCAAATTGAATTGAAGAATAGCTTTATGAAATTTAACAAAATAAAAATCCTACTATTCGTTTTATTGCTTGGATTAATGACCTCGGTCTACTCACAATATTCGATCAATGTACAGAAAGTTGACCTTATCGAGTTCATTTTGCAAGTCGGAGAAATAACTGGTCGAACCTTTGTCTACGATGAAGGTCGAGTTCGTGGAGAAGTCACGGTAGTTTCCGAAAGCGACTTGAGTGAGGAAGGAGTATTTGCATTATTACAGTCGGTGTTAAGAGTTCGCGGGTTTCACGTCGTAGACGATGGTGAAATCTCGCGTATCCTCCCGATCCAAGACGCCCGTTTGTGGTCTTACGATATAGATTCCGACGAAGTTACTCCAGATTCTTTCGTCTCTAAAGTTATTCGTTTAGAACACGTAACGGCACAAGAGGCTTCTCGTGTGTTGAGACAAATGGTCTCCACGTATGGACACTTAGCACCAGTACTAGAACCCAATGCGTTAATAATCAGTGATCATGCTGGTAATGTCGATCGCATTTTAGGACTCATAGAAGAATTGGATGCACCTCACGAAAAGATCAGTGTTATCTTGACTCTCCAACATGCCCTAGTCAGCGATATAGCTGCCATGCTACAAGAAATTCATCCGGAGATCATTCGCACCCAAGGAGGTGGTAGCCAAACCGGCACTGGACTGACCGCTTTTGCTAATGAGAATAACAACACTCTGTTCTTGTGGGGCGATCCCAGTGAAATTGCCCTCACTTCGGACACTGTTAGAAAACTAGATCAACCTTACTCGGTCACTGGCAAAACAAGAGTGTACAACCTCCAACATGCCGAAGCCGAAGATACCGCCTCGATTCTCAATAGTTTGATAACTGGGCAAGAAAGTGGTCAACATGGAGGACAGAACACGTCAACTGGCGCTACGGATGTCGTGATCACCGCTGATACAGCAAACAACGCAGTATTGGCCCGTGGTAACCCGTCGGTGTTGACCGAAATTCAAAACATTATCGACCAAATTGACATACCACGCATGCAGGTACTGATCGAAGCGGCGATCGTCGAAGTTAACACGGAAATTAACCGAACGGTCGGTATCGAAGTGGGCGCAACAGATGGTTCAGGAGAAGAAATTCCACTGTTCACAAGTTCGATTACTGGTATTCTGACTGGACTTTTATCAACTTTGCGTGACTCTGGCTTAGATGTCACAGAATCGGAAGCGGGTCTTAATGCTTTATCGCGGACTAATTCACCGTCTCTCGCGATCGCGAAACTCGATCCGGATGGAGTATCTTTCGGTGCAATCTTGGCCGCACTGAGTACGAATACCAATGCCAACTTGTTATCGACACCACATGTGATTGCCTTAGATAACATACAATCGAGAATTTTCGTTGGGCAAACTGTGCCATTCCGCACTGGTGTATCGAATATTCAGGATCCGGGAGGACAGGGTCAAATTTCTCAGGTAGAACGAAGTGATGTTGGTATTTTGCTTGAAGTAACTCCAAAAATTCGTCCAGACTTAAGTGTACACCTCAGTGTACTAAGTGAAATATCAGCGGTAACCGCGGCTGCCCTTGGTATCGGTGAAACTGGTTTTAGCGATGTCGTAACAGATAAGCGCGAAGTTCAAACCACGGTAGTGGCAAAAAATGGTCAAACGATCGTACTCGGTGGTCTGATTCGCGACGATTCAAATTTAACAATTCGGCGAATTCCCGGTTTAGGTCATATCCCTTACCTCGGTAGGTTGTTTCGCTCTGAGCATAAAGTTGCCAGTAAACGGCACCTGTTAATTTTCTTACGCCCTGTTGTGGTTGAATCCGATGAGGTCATGTCTAGCACACTCGAACGCAAGATGGAGCGGATTTGGAAGCTCAAACTTGAAAAACAGATGGTACCGGATGAGGACTTACCACCGCTCGATGAATTTTATGACGGATTGCCCTAACCTAACCTTACCCACTAAGCAGTTTATCGAGAGCACACGTTCTGAAACGATACGAAACACGATCATTAGACCTCGTTGCCTTGAATCCCTGCATCGCGCAATAGTTGTGAATGTGTTTCTAATCTAAATATTGATCGAAAAGATAATGAATCGTTAGTTTTTCAATCGGTTCAGAATCGAGTACATCTTCCTCAGCAAACAGTCTGCCGACTATCAGAAACGAAAGATTGATAGATACCAAAGTCTTGAGTAATTCAGACATAGCCAGTCTCGAAGTTTTTGTCACTTCAAGTAGTAAAGTTACTGTAAGCTAAGAAGTTCCTCTGAATACAAAAAATTACTCTTGGAATCCGGGTCGATTTAATGCTAAGTAGACATCAAATCGAACCGAACGTCGTTTGATCTTCCAGTCTGCCTGTTGGTCAAGAAGTCGTTGATTCTTGCGGTTTTTAATAACCACACGATCATTCGCGCGTCTAAGAGCAAGATCAAATATCGTATCTAAATCTTGAGTCGGTACGGCGATTTGTTCAAGAATTTGCATTCGTCGCTGCGGTTTTGCTGTTGTTGGGTGGGTCGGAAACATCGGATCTAGGTAAATCGTATCGAACCGATCGTCGCTTGCGTGCAGAAACTGCTTAACGTCATCACAGATAACATTCATCTTTAGATTAAATTGATACGCTAAGTCGCGTGCAAAGACACAAAGCACTGGATGTATCTCAGTCATCGAAACATTGCAACCCGCCGCCGCAAGTATAAGCCCGTCGATTCCCCAACCACCGTAACAATCCAAAACGGTTTTACCGGGATAGTAGCCGCAGGCTTGTGCTAAATCTGATCGAAATGCATCTTCAATACGAGAACGAATCACTTGTTCGGAAAGTTGAAAGCTTGGTTCCGTAGGATGGTCGAGAGTGAGCTTACCGTTTTTGCAAGTTAGATACCAGTCTTTAGGTGCATCTGATAACTCTCGAACTTGCAACTCTAATCGATCAGCTAAGTCAAAACCTTGTTGATCGGAGGTAGCGAGATAGATACAGGGTGATTCTGTATTACTCGTACCGAACCTGCCATTCACTTTTTCCAGAAGTGTTTCGTACTCCTTTGCTCTAGGCGAGCAATAAGATACTCTTGTCCGCGATCACCTTTGATACGGTTGCAATTTGCACACAATAATTGCAAATTCTGCAAGTGGTGGGTTCCTCCTTGGTTCTCGGCAATGATATGATCGACTTCTAATATTTTCATTGGGAAGTGTTCACGACAGCCATTGCAATGTCCTTCCTGTTCACCATACAAGTGTCTTTTATTGGCCAATGAGTTGTAAATTGCTATTGGACCCAAATCGGTTCTCAGAGGAATATCTGTTCGTGGAACGATCTTTTTAAACATACCTTGATCCGCTTTTACCCGTTCAACTACCAATTCAACTGCTTTGGGAGAAATATCAATCCCAACCCAACGCCTAGCTAAACGGTCCGCTGCTACCATGGAGGTTGCGCAACCACAAAAGGGATCCAGCACCATGTCTCCTTCGTTCGAACTAGCGCGAATGATCCGATCCAGTAATGCTAAAGGTTTTTGAGTGGGATAGTCCGTGAGTTCATCCCCCGAGGGTGGAGCGATATCAGTCCAAAGATTCCCCGTTCGTACGCCAACCTCCGGATCAAAATAACGCCGCCGCTCTAATCGCCCATCCGCTTTGATTATCACCTTGCCGTCTTGGTATTCTTGTTCTAAGCGTTCTTTCGAAACTCGCCAGCCTGATGGATGTGGATTCGTAAAACCACGCCATGTATAACACAAATTCGGTCGATCCCCCATAGCTCGACCGCTGAAGTGTGCAATCGTCGTGTATAAACGACCTCGTTCGTCAGTCTTTGGAAATCGTTGCTTCGCTTCGTCTAAACTTATCTGTCGAAACGGTCGAACTCTTACACTAGTTCCACCAGCATAGAAGAGCAAGTTATCGTTATGTGTACCCCAAGTTTTCGGAAGATGCTGACTCCCTTTAGCTCGTCCATACCGACGTTGCCAGATGATGTCGTTACGAAAGTTATTTGCACCAAAAATAGCATCCATTAATAGTTTTAACGAGTGGTTCATCGTTGGATCACAGTGTAAATAAACACTGCCTGTCGGCTTTAATATCCGTTTCATTTCTAACATTCTGACACTCATGTAGATCAGATATGACATATTGCTTTTTGACATCGCAGCTGCAATAACCCTTGCAACTTCGCGATGTTTAGTTTCGATAAGATCCAACCATGCGATATCAATATCCTGTAGGGACCAAGTGTCTTTGAATGCCGCACCAGCCGCCTTACTACCAATCGGTGCAGCATAATCTGCGTTTGAATTAAATGGAGGGTCCAAATAAATTAAATCGACGCTCTCGCTATTCATACCGCGCATTACCGGCAAGTTGTCTTGAGTCCAAATCGTTTTATCGACCCAATTCGGTTCTGCCATTAACCCAATTACTCCTGCAAATTCGATCGTAAGGTGTACATGATATTATGAAGTTGCTTGGCGATACGGACTATCACCTTCGACATAAATTGGTACTGCAAATTCTGGCGCGACACTTTTACCAAGATCGGCGACTGCTAGTTCATGTACCTCTAACGCCGATAACGACAAATGATTCTGAAAAATCAAACCAACCTCTGTTTGATTACCATCATATTGAATCAATTCATCGGCATGTATCAATTTAATTCCCGTTGAATCCACGCTGAACTGTGCACGGTAAAACCAACCTCGGCGCGACTGGCGCATAATCGTAAAATTTGTCAAGTGAGGATCGACTTGGTGAATGCGATGAGCCATAGCCTGTGACGTCGGAATAGGGATCACTTCAATGTCTAATCCTAAAGCAATTCCTTGGGCGATGGCAGCGCCAAGCCGAACTCCGGTAAAAGAACCAGGTCCCGCTGAGAATGCCACAAAATCAAGGTCTTCCCTTAGAATGGCTGCAGTCTTCAAGATTTCGTCGATTACTTCTAATATGATCTCATTGTGTTTTCTCGGAGCAACGATGCTGCGAGTAACCGTGTTTGTCTTGTCGCCGACGGTTACCGAGCAAATTTCAGTCGTCGTTTCTAATGAAAGTACCTGAACCATGAACAATATGTTATCAATTGAGCAAGCGACGCGTACATTACGTAAGCTTCTCAAGCGAGTCGAAGGCACCGAATCCATACCAATTGAAGAAGCTCTTAGTCGAGTACCTCAAGGAAGTATAAGTGCGCCTATCGATCTACCACCGTTCAGAAGTTCAGCGATGGATGGGTATGCATTGTGCGGGCCGCCAGAAATCGAACCTGGTTCGCGATTTCGTGTGTGTGGTGAGAGTCGTGCCGGTCATCCCTATTTATTCCCCCTTGGCATGGGACAGGCGTGTCGAGTCTTTACAGGTTCAGCAATACCAGAAAACACAACCGCTGTTGTCATTCAAGAAGAAGTCAAACACGATAAGTCAAGTATTGTCGTCCTGCAAGAAGTAAACACCAATGACAATATCCGCGAGCAAGGTACGGATATAAGGAAAGATCAACCTCTTACCCTAGGATATGAAGCTCTATCCCCATATACACTGAGTTGGTTAGCTGCTTGTGGGATTGAAAAAGTCGAAGTCGTTAGAAAAATTAAGGTTGCCGTGTTCTGTACCGGTGATGAACTACGGGACCCCGGTGAATCTCTAGGTGAAGGCGATATTTACGATTCCAACCGCATGTCGCTCAAACTACTACTTCGCCGAAAACCGGTAGAACTCATCGATCTAGGCAAACTCGCAGATGACTATGACCAAATTAAAACCAAGATTAAATCGGTGCTAGATGAAGTCGACTTAGTGATAACCAGTGGTGGTGTATCTGTTGGCGATGCCGATCTCGTACGTCCGGTGATAGAGGACATTGGCACCTTAGAGTTTTGGAATATCGCAGTTAAACCAGGAAAACCATTCGCCGTTGGGCGTTTGAACGATACCATGTTTTTTGGTTTACCTGGTAATCCGGTGTCGACGATTATCACGTTCCTTATGTTCGTGGAACCATCTATCGATATATTGTCTGGATTGCCTTGGCAAACGCCTGCACGATTTCGTGCCAAACTGGTCGAACACATTAGCCATCGAGCGGGTCGCGCAGAGTTTCAACGAGGTTATGTCGTGAATGACATTCAAGGTCTAAAAGTCCAGCCAACCGGTGATCAAAGTTCCCATCGATTGGGGAGTTTCTCGCGCTGTAATTGTTTGATCGTGATCCCCGCGCATCGAGACAATTTACACCCCGGTGAGATCGTTGAACTGTATCTTCTACCTGGCTGTCGAAACTTGGTTTAGTTTAATACTTGCTGTAATTCTGTCTCTAGCTCGTTTCGAATATCCTCAACCGAAGCGTTTCCATCAACGGCTAGATAAGGTACACTAGACTTTCGATAAAAGTCGATCAGGGGCATCGTTTGCTCCTCATAAACACGTAGACGTTCGCGTATGGTGTGTTCGCGATCGTCGTGACGATGTGTTAGTAGTTCCCCGGTCACATCGTCAACACCAGCTAGCTTCGGTGGGTTAAATTGCACGTGATAGGTTCTTCCACTTGGTTCGTGTACTCGTCTTCCGGATAAACGATTGACAATCACATCTCGCGCGACCTGTAATTCGACGACCACTGCAATCTCAATATTCAATCTTTGCAACCCTCGGGCTTGTTCAATCGTCCGGGGAAAACCATCGAATAGACATCCATTCGCACAATCCTCTTGTTGCAAACGCTCAGCAACTAACCGCAAGATAATGTCGTCAGACACTAGTTCGCCACGAGTCATTACCGCTTGTGCGGCTAGTCCTAATTCGCTGCGCGCAGCTATGGCTTGACGCAACATATCACCAGTCGAAATTTGCGGGATTTCGTAGTGAGTGCAAAGAAAATACGCTTGTGTGCCCTTCCCAGCACCGGGAGGACCCAAAAAAATAATCCTGAGCATGCGTTTTACGTGTCTAAAAACGTCGACGGACTGTTGTCGCGCTTCACATCTACAATGCCTGGAACTGCCCTGATTCGATTGATAACATCTCGAGTCTGTTCCCAGCCATTAACTTGGATAACGATGTGAGCACTACCTAGATCATCTCGTTCAGGGGCCTTGATCGTAGCTTCGAGAACGTTCACCGACATTAGTGCTAGCGCACTAGTCAAATCAAGTAATAAACGCGGTCGATCTTTCGCAACGATATTCAATTCTTGTATGTATTGCATCTTGGACGGACCCTCTGGTAAAGTTTCCGCGCCATTTGCTAACAGATAGGTTGGCAGAACTTCTCGAATATCAATATCACCAACAGCTAATTCATAGTACATCTCGTCGGTATCTTTGAAGTTTGCTGCTAAAGTTTGGTTATCAATATCGATATTGAGGCGCTGTAATTCTTGTTGTAGTAACTGCCGACCAGCTTCGATATTCTTCTCCCGGTGTAATTCGCGAAAATGTGCTTGTATCAATTTACGCGCGCGTGATGTTCTTACATACCCAAGTTCGCGATCAAGCCATTTACGTTTAGGGTGTGCCTGTGGTAAAGTTACGACTTCAACAATCTGACCCGTTTCTAAAGGTACATTCATTGCATGGTCTTTTCCATTCACTCGAACGGATGCACAATGATGCCCTACTTCAGTATGAATTCGATACGCAAAATCAACCGCAGTACTACCTGAAGGTAAGTCTATCACATGACCTTTAGGTGTTGAAATATAGACACGTTCCGGAACATCAAGACGTTTCGAGAAGTCAATTGCTAAGCTCTCTTCGCGCATATCATCTCGCCAATTGAGAACTTCGCGCATCCAATCAACTTTACCTAAATCTAGACCTTCTGCGTTGTCTTTGTAAGACCAATGGGCACAGACACCCAGTTCCGCTGCGGTATGCATTTGTTGAGTTCGAACTTGAACTTCTAAATTTCTACCACGAGGTCCAACTACGGCGGTATGAATCGAACGGTAACCGTTTTGCTTTGGGTTTGCGATATAGTCATCGAATTCTTCAGGAATGGGTGGCCATGAGGTATGGACTACACCTAACACTGAGTAACACTCCGGTACGGTGTTAACGATCACGCGCACTGCTTCCACATCGTACACTGCGTCAAACGAAAGTCCCTTCTCTTTCATCTTGCGCCAAATACCATAAATATTCTTAGCGCGACCAGTAACTTTGGTATTGATTCCTGCTAAATCAAGACGCCAAATCAAATCTTCACAGACTGCGAGTACTTGTTTATCCCGTTGCTCACAATGTTTATTCAAGTCATCGACGACCTGGTTAAATTCATCAGGAAACAAGCAGGCGAATGACAAATCTTCCAGCATCCACTTTAACTGCCACACACCGAGTCGGCTAGCTAAGGGACAATAAAACTCAAGCACCTCGTTTGCAATTTTTCGCTTTTCACTTTGTGATGAAGTCCATGCCGAATGTAGAGTAATCAATCGTTCGGCGAGTTTGAGTACTGCTAAACGTGGATCATCGATCATGGTCACAAGCATCAATCGCACATTTTTTCGATGATCTTGCGATTGTTTATCGAGAAACCGCGCACTGGTATCCGCTACTCTATCGACTTGCGACATTTTGATCATGGCTTCGGCTAATTGTTCAACTTCCGAGTCTTGAATGTCATTGGGGTTTAGTTCCTCACCGTGTATCGCCCAAAACACTGATCCTGCGAGCACTACCGAACCGTCCACGTTTAAATCAATTAACAAATTTGCTAGTGCAGAAGATGCCTGTGAAAATGACGTCGGTACAAGCAAACTCTCTACATTCAAAATTGTCGAGCGTAAGTTGGGATATTTAGCGACCAGAGTACCTACCCATTCACCAACTTGGGGTTCGTATAACCCGTTTTTGTCTGTCAGTTCGTATGGAAATACGATATTTTTCGGTTCAGTGTTCACGCTTTCCTGACCTTTACCTGAGTAGTATCAAACAACGACCGTGAGAGTAATGGTTTTTCACCAAGTAATGGTTTTAGTGCAGATTGTAGGACTAATTTTGCAGTTCTACGAGCGGACATCGTCGAATAGTTGTGAGATGCAACCGCCAGTAGATCCCCACCGGAGATCCCTTCACTGTTGTCGTTTGGTAAGTGTGTAAAACCGGTTTCCGAGCCGTAACGATATTTTCGTTGAGGTTGAATCGGGTTGTCATTTGAACTTTCAAAGTCGAACCGAATTTCAAAGCCAAGACCTTTCAGCAACTGTCGTTCAAAGTTGCGTAGTGGTGGTTCTAGATCGGTATTATCCTTGAGTTCCGCGATCGTCCCCCGGTACACATCGAACAACCCGTCGATCACAACGTCAGTGTGTACGGTTCGCGTTACCAGTTCATTGAGATACATACCTGCATACAACGACTCGCCTTGGAGCACCGAGAGTTGATCGATTTCGTATCGTGAGAAAAATATCAATCGTTTGCTGTCGTTCCAGCTTAAACTAGTCTCGGCAAAGTGCTGCAGAGAAGAATCTTTAGTTCGAGTTCTTAGCATACCCTGAACTAACCCATGTTCCTTTGTCAAAAAATTTACCTGATACCGAGAATCACTAAAGGGTCGGCGATGCACCAGAAATCCTTGATCGTCGATCATTGGTAACCTAACGTTGCTAGTTCGGTTGGTGCTTGTGTCCAATTTGCTTTGGTTCGCACACGCAGATCTAAGTGTACTTGGCGATCAATAAACTTTTCAATACTACGACGTGCTTGTGAACCGATAGTTTTTATACGACGACCGCCTTTGCCAATGACGATTCTTTTTTGGCTCTCTCGTTCCACATAAATGATAGCGTCGATTAGTGTGATGTTATTCTGTTCTTTATAGGTTTCTACCACCACTGTAGTACGGTAAGGTAACTCTTCCCCTAGTTGTCGGATGATTTGTTCTCGAATCCATTCACCAACCAAAAAGCGTAGAGGTTTATCTGTCAATTGGTCCGCTTCAAAGTACTTTGGTTGTTGTGGTAGGTATTTCGAAATTTCACCAACCAGGATATCTAGTCCTTGATTTTTCAAAGCGGAAACTGGAATAATCGCTTTGTAGTCGTAGACTTGACTTACAGCTTGCATGACTGGCAACAGCCGAGATTTTGGCGAAATTAGATCGATCTTGTTGAGCGCACAGATCACTGGAATCTCAAGCTGTAGTAGTAATCTATTCGATACTTGTTCATCACCGTCAGACCAACCGTCTGCGTCGATCAGGTGCACACACACATCCACGTCTAAGGTACTACGAATCGTTTCGAGGTACATATAGTGGTTCAACGCATTGCTTTTGTTTCGTGAAGTGGGACTCAAGCCAGGAGTATCGACAAAGATCATTTGTAAATTATCAGTCGAATGGATTCCAAGCAAACGTTGTCGCGTAGTTTGCGGTTTGCGCGAAGTGATGCTAAGTTTACTACCTAATATGTGGTTGAGCAATGTAGATTTACCTACATTTGGGCGACCGACGATAGCGACGAATCCAGCTTTATGGTCAGCTTCTTCGCTCATGTTTGTAGTAACTCCAACATCGACGCGGCCGCCTGTGTTTCCGCTTTTTTGCGTGACGATCCTATACCGATGGTTTCTAAGTTCAGGTCTTTTATGACGCAACGCACCCGCCATCTTCGTAGATTCTCAGGTCCGTCCGCACCGACTAGTGCATAGGTCGGTCGGATACCTTGATCGCGATCCAACCGTTCTTGCAAGAGTGTTTTCGGATGAGAAGCTTGCTGTGTTCCGTCTGTTTCCGATAGCACATGTTCATCAATGAGATGTCGGACATCGTCAATCGAGCCATCAAGATAAACTGCACCTAACACAGCTTCGAACGCCCCGGCAAGTACTTGATCGGTATAAATCGCACCGTCCTTCTTAGCACCACGACTTACAAGCAATAATTGATCAATGTTCAATCGACGTGAAATTTCAGCTAGATTCAAATTACTTTCGAGTGAGGCACGTGTTTGTGTTAGTTGACGTTGGTCGAATTCAGTATTGTCGGCATAAAGTCGTTCGGAAAGCACCATACGTAAGACTGAATCTCCAAGAAATTCCAGACGTTTATTATTGGAAGCACCAAAACTAGCATGGGTGAGAGCTTCAATGAGTAAGGATATCTGTTTAAATTGGTATCCTATTTCGCGCTGCAGAGAATCAAATCGTGCTGAAACTTGACGTGGGTTTCTCTTCAATTGAACAACCGCTGGGACTAACCATCGGAAAGAATAATTTTAAGTAGAGCAATAGTTCGTAAACGAGGTCGAGTCCAGTGCGAGAGTCTTAATGGATTTTGATAGTCGTTGTTCAATGCCTGTACACAACACTTCCGTCCCAAAGCTACAACTGTCTCACCGTGTCTTCACGTCATTAAGATTCGTCTGGATCCAACGGGGCTTCATCTTCATCGTCATTAACCCCGTCGTTATCGTCGTCGTCGTCAAATCGATTATCAATACCGTCGTTGTCCGTGTCTAACGGAAACTCATCGTCGGCATTCGGAATGCCATCGCCATCCGCATCGGTGTCAGAATTGTCTCCCGTTCCATCGAAATCAGTATCAAACCACTCACTCGAATTATCTGGGAATACATCGAGATTATCTCCATAGAAATCGTTATCCCGATCCCGCCACTCACTGGCAAGGCGAGGAAATTCATCGTCGATATCATCGTATCCATCGTTATCGTCGTCAGTATCAAACGTATCCTTAATCCCGTCAGAGTCAGTATCTCCGGCAAGATTATTCAGACGCGCAATGCGATCATCAGTTCCATCAATGTCGTCTAGCCGATCTGACTCAACAGAAAGTACTACGTTTAATAGTCCAGGGTTTTGTCCATCGTGACCGATAGCTGGCGCGCCGATCGCAATATCTGCTAAATCGTCTTGATTTAAATCACCAATATTGGCAACACTTTGACCGGTACCGTTAAGGGCTTCGTAGCCAATAATTTTGGTAACCGTGACGTGCAAACGACTCAACCAAATGCGCAAATATCCCTGACGCGGTGTCCAGCCATCCAACACTGAACTCTCAACGATTTGATCAAAAGAGGCATGAATGGCGCCACCAAAGTCCCCATAGTAATCGTATCCGAGTAATAACTCATTAAGACCGTCTCCATCGGCGTCGATATCTGCGGTGAAATTGATACAACATTCATTTGAATCGTTCCCACCCAGAATTAAGTAGGAATTGATTTGCAAACGTGTGTTACCCAACAATATCCGCCCATCTTCTAGTGAGTCTTCTAAATCTGCGCGGAATAAGTCGCCACCAGCAATGAGGTAGAGATCTCCGTCTTCAATCGTGTCAATGATCAACTCTGACAAGCCGTCGCCGTCGATATCACCGTTGGCATTAACATCAATCCCATTGACTGAAGATTCACTTTCAATGACATAAGTCCCGACGATGAGATCAATATTTAGGGGATCAAGACTTCCATCTTCTTCGCCATCGATTACATCTATTTCATTCATCGTACTAAATGGTACAATGAAAACCGCTCCAAAATCACCTGTACCGAAAGTCTTTGAACCGATAGTCAATTCTGCTATACCGTCGCCATCAAAATCTCCTTCGAGAGACAAGCTACTACCGAACTGATCCTTGTCTTTACCCGTGAATCGCCACAGATTTGCAGCCGATAGCGCTTGATCAAGATTTACCTGCTGTATAGGTTCACTGGTGGTTTCGCCTTGAGAAGCGAGTGCCGAATCTAAGACTAGGTAGGTAGCTCCAGCCATATCATTGAATTGATCGGCACCGATCAACAGATCGTCTTTACCATTTCCATCTACATCCGAGTTCGAAATACTGATACCTAAACGAGAATTCTCGTTGTCGTTTGTTAGTCTCTTTGAGGTTGAACTCGTTGTGTAGTTACTAATATCGATTATCCGATCAGTAGTTGTATCTGCGGTGTCGAGATCATTTAAATCCCCTAAATCAAGAAGGTATACCGCACCGGTTTTCACTTGAGCTTCGTTCAATTCACCTGGTGCGCCGATCACTAGTTCAAGGACACCATCGCCATCGACATCTGCAGTCTTTAAAGTCCATCCTAATTCGGCTTTAGCGTTGACTCCAACAATTTTCCAAGCAAAGTCACTCGTAGTCCAATTTTCGACGTAAATGAATTCATCCTCGGTACCGTCGGCAACATCCAGAGCATTAAAGTCCTTACTAGTAAGAATGTAAACAGCACCTGTATCTTTTTGATCGCCATTGTCGTAATGGGGGGCACCGACCGCAAAATCATTAAAACCGTCGTTATTGATATCACCTAATGCCACAATCGAGTGAGCGAATCTATCATGTCGTGTTTCTCCCTCGATCTGATACGATGCAAGGTTGTACTTGCTTGCATCTCGTGGGTAGGCATCCTCAGTATCGGCATATCCGTCGTTATCGTCATCGAGATCGGCATTATCGCCGGTACCATCGCCATCGGTATCCCAATATTCATCAGGATCTTCCGGGAAAGCATCAGAGTTATCGCCAACTCCATCGCCATCGCCGTCGGCGACTTCATTCGGATCATTCGGAAACACATCGGCATTGTCGCCTACACCATCGCCATCGGAATCGGCCCACTCGTTAGGATCGAAGGGGAACGCATCGCCATTGTTACCTACCCCATCGAGGTCGGAGTCTAAAAACTCATCTTCATCGAGAGGGAAAGAGTCGAAGGCATCAACAACTCCGTCGCCGTCGTCGTCGTTATCGGCATTATTACCAATTCCATCGCCATCAGTATCGATCCAATCATTAGGATCGTCTGGAACGGCATCGACAGGATCCACAAAGCCATCGTCGTCAGAATCTTCAAAAGCCTCACGTATATCCTCAAACTGCCATTGAACCGCATTGATGGTCAAAGCTGCATGGGCGGCGAATTCGTCCTCGATATCGACGCCACAATCATTACCAAGGCAATCGTCTATATCAGGATTTGAAAAAACATAGCTCTTGAGTCCACCCTGACCACTATAAGACATCACAGTATGAAAGGAATTAGCAACTGCATGTCCGCGCGACCAACGCCAAGTACCTACGTTATTCTGCCATTCGGAGTGACCTAATCCAAGAATATGACCAAGTTCGTGCGCCGTAACGTAATTTCCACAACCCCTTACAACGTACGCAGTATAAAGACGATCCGTCTGCAGAGGCATCGCTCCTTTGAGTCCGTACCCTGTTATATAGGTATAGCCACAATAGTAGTACACCGCGTCGGCAGCACCTTTAAACACGACTGCCATATCAGCCCCATGCCGATCACCTTCTGTCTTATGTTCAAAAATATCAATCGAATCAAAATTCTGATAGTCGGATATTTCGACAGGTTGAACACCAACTAAGCGAACTCGAGCCGACACCTCACTGTTTTCCATGATTGAGTTTGTTACTGTCATGATGTGTCTGATACGGGTGTAGGGGTCACCATCGTTGAACTCTGCAAATCCCTCACTAAAAAAAGCTAGCACATCGATAACCGCGGGTTCCGGAAAAGAATCCGGATCCGTTGGATCAGTTCCTTCCGTGTTCTCAGTCTTATCACTGACACCATCTCCATCTGTATCAGTGAGATAATCTACTTCATTGAGTTTAAATTCTTCACGCAGATGTGCTCTACCATCCGCAATAACTTGATCTTGATACCCTCCTGAACGATCCCAGTTTCGATACAGTGCAAAGAGCAAGTAGCCTTCGCGATCGAAGGAGGGCGAAGTTTCTACGAAGGAGGAAAAATCACCGTAGAAAGTTGTGGACTCTAATTCGCCGTTTGCAGGGACTAGTGTGTCGAGGTAAATAGAGCCAGCGTAGTACGCACCGAGGTCGTTTTCTCCGTGTTTAAAAAAGAAATCCATTCTGAGGTATTGAGTATCGCGCTCGCGAAAACCCCGTAGACCTAAAGTAACAGCAATTCGTCCATCGTCTGTACTTTCAAACGTACAAGGACATTCGATGTAGATGCGGTTCGCATTAGCGTATGTATGATTTTCCATAAATGTGAAACATACCAGCAGGAAAAGCCCAATCCCCATCACACAACGCTTGGAAATTCTGGTTAATCGAGTTAGTTCCATTTCAATTGCTCCGTCGTTCATTTGAACGAAGTCTATCAGATATTAGCGGTTTTACAGTTTAGTTTACTTATAGTATACAAAGATTTCTGGTAACTGCGGCCTGTCGAGATAATACCTCTTCAACCACTAAAAGCAATGCAATACGCAAAAGTTTTGTTTCAAATCTGGTTACTTGACTGAGCGATCGACAATACTTGAAAAAAGGGTTGCTGCTGCAATTCACCAAAAAAAGTTATGAGATCATGAAGATTTCCAGCATCGGCACGCTCTAAACAATCAATATATCGAGTTCTCTCGCGATCGCGCACGACGAGAGGAAACCACCCTGCTTGAACGAAAACCAAAGTGGCTAGCGAGCGTGCTACTCTACCATTACCGTCTTGGAATGGATGAATGTTAATAAAGCAGTGGTGTAGCCATGCCGCTTCCACTTCGGGAGACACTTGTAGTGTTTTGTGTTGTCGGTGTAATTCGCACAATCTATCCATTTCTGCATCGACATGTTCAGGTGGACAATACTCGTATATGCTACCATCGCTTATCGTCGGGTTATTTGGTTTCTTTTTAAACTCACCTTTTTTCAAAGGTAATTTGACTCTTCGACCGAACTGATCCCGTCCTTCAGCAAAGTCCTGATGTTGGGTAATTAGGCTGTGAAGCTCTTTAATGAAACTCGGAGTCAGTTCGCGTCCTTGCTCGTCAAATGCAATAACATGTTCTAAGGCCGATTCTTGATCCTTGATCATGAGTTCGACGAGCTTCGAATCAGTATTTTCTTTGGGAGGAATGAGATCTGCGCGGATACCACTTTTGATCAGTGCGTCTGTAACTGACTGATTGAAGGAGTAAAGTCGTTCAATCAGTCCAGTCTCGATAGCCCATTCGCGTTTAAGTTCGATCTCAAATCGGTTGAATGTACTGGTAGTTCGAATCCGTTCGCGTTGTTCTTTCCACATCGCATACAGTCGTGAAAGTTCTGGGACTTCCAATGCAATGGACGATTCTTCATAGTCTCGAATCGGGGACCAATTTGCAATCATGAGGCCGGGTATTGTAGAGACATCCAGTGGATTTTCCCATTTCACTCTCACAAACACTAAGTCTCTTGACAGCGGATCTTCGTCGAAGAGAACTACAACCAACGACTACGTATAAACGGTCTTAGAACTTTAAGAATCAGAACATTGGAGACACTTGGTTACGGCTTTGCATGAGAAAATTAATTACCAAAATAGAGTACTTGAATGAGCTTACCGTTATGTCCTAATGTATTTTTCCCAGCGCGGAAAGTCCTTTAAACGGAAGAAACTCATCTTGACTCAACGTTAGAGTTGTTTTTACCATTCTTGACGTTTGTGTGCACCCCAAATATATATCCCAACGCTAGCATAATAATACTGAACACTCCACCGAAAACATATTCTATTAACTGAGAATGTGATTTGACAAAAATCGCCCAAAAAATGCAGACAAGCAACATTACAAAGGCGAAGATTACCACTATGAAGCCTACATTTCCGGCTTTCTCTGCTCTTCCACCAATAATTTTTCCTATAAACCCTAGTTCTTGCTCCCTTAGTAGCATTTCATTCGCAAAATTTTGAAACTCTTCTGTTGCTAGTTTTGAATATTTTTTGTCAGGAGACTCAGTATTAGCTGGGGGAGATGCATCTCCTAACTCAACTGATTCTGATTCCGATGGTGACTCTATGTCCGGCGATTGCTTACTTTTGTCCTGGTCGTCAATCATTCTATGACCGGATTTCTAGCGAGATTAATGAAGTAGCCTTTAATCAATTCATTGTCAATGTAATAGTTTCTGGTGTCTTTAGCAATTTGCCAAGGGCTATGTTTGCTATGAGTTCTCGCCGACAATTCAATCGCACTTAACGAGAAATAGTTTTTCACAACGTATTCAAACACACTCTGAAATTCAGAATCTTTTTTCGAAACAACCCAATATTCTCGCGGATTGTCAGGTTCTTTTGCATACACTGTGATTGGCGAACGTCCAAAGCGCTTGAACGTTGAATACAAAGTAGGCTCCACCGGGCCGTAACGCCACACAGAAAATCGTGAATCGATCACAGGTAATCCTGTTGAAGCTAAATGCCAACCGTGCAGATAGTAAACTAGCTTTTGCAGTTTCATCGGGCTGATAAGTTCACTCCTTTTAAACGAGTGCTGCAAAAAGCAATTCGCAACCCATCGTACCGGATATCCGTCGAATGAAGTCATGTTTTTTAACCTCCTTGTCGTTATAACAACTAACGTATATTGCTTAAATTATTATATTATTTATAAAATTTCAATATAAAATGAA
>VXYV01000014.1 GCA_009845835.1 Gammaproteobacteria bacterium
CTGCAATTCTGATTACTTTAACCTATTTCGTGAAATCTTTGAAACAAAAATTGTGGCGTACTGACTCTTCGATGCGAACTATGCCAAGTATCGTTTTTTAAGACCTCGCTAGGTATAAATTTCTTTGAGTTTTGCAGTACAGGATACCAACATTTCATGCAACGCTTCTTGCAATTGAGGCGCCAGAGCATTGTCATACTCAGGTGGGGTCTCGGTCATGTAAGTACGTTGAGAAATTTCCATCTGCAGCGCATGTATTCCTTCAGAAGGCTTGCCGTATTGCCGCGTGATAAACCCACCCTTGAAACGACCATTCACCACAACACTGTATTCAAATCGACGAGCGATCTCATACACTAGTCCTTGAATGCGAACATCACAACTAGAACTATCATTCGTTCCAATATTCAACTCGGGTAACATTCCTTGAAATAATTTAGGCACTTCTGAACGAATGGAATGAGCATCCCAAAGTAATGCAAATCCATGCTCACCACGAATGCTATTAAGCGTCTGACTTAACTTTTCGTGATATGGTTGCCAGTATTGTGAAATTCTCGCAGACTTTTCCTCTTTGTCAATGATGAATCCATCACGATAGATCGGCATGCCATCAAAATGATGGGTAGGACATACCCCAGAACTCGAGTAATTTTGGTACAACACCCGATCTTGAGGATCACGATTTAAATCCACAACATAACGTGAAATATGTGATTCCAGTACGGAAGCATCAAGTTCGCGCACAAAATCGTAGAGTCGCGGGATATACCAATCGGTATCTCGTAATACGGAACCTTCCTGGGTCATTTGTTTTGCTATTCCTTCCGGAACTATACAACCCGAGTGTGGAATACTGATTAGCAAAGGAGAACTCCCTTCCTCAAAAGTGAACTTATTCATCCTCTTTAGGATTGATCGAAAAAGTCTGGAAAGAGTTCACAAAACTCACCGTCGGTAATATTTCGTGCGATACATTCGATATCTTGTGCCAATGATCGATCCTCTTCGAGCCGTGCGGAATGTATCCGAATCTTTGCTATTGCTTGCTCGATCCGTTCGGACGATTGCAACGGACGATGAAATTCAATACCCTGCGCCGCAGCTAACAGCTCAATCGAAATGATTTGTGCCAAAACATCTAACATGTCATGAAGTCTTCTGGCACCGTATGTGGCCATGCTAACGTGGTCTTCTTGATTAGCCGAAGTCGGAATGCTGTCTACACTCGCGGGATGAGCCATACCTTTGTTTTCTGATACTAAAGCAGCGGCTGTTACTTGCGCCATCATAAATCCAGAGTTTAACCCACTCTCTTTTGTCAAAAAACTAGGTAACCGGCTCAAGTTTTCATCCATCAACAACGCTATCCTTCTTTCAGAAATAGATCCAATCTCAGCTATAGCTACGGCAAGTTGATCGGCTACCATCGCAACAGATTCTGCATGAAAGTTTCCGCCACTTAAGACGTTGTCGTCGCTAGCAAACACGATTGGGTTATCGCTAACCGAGTTCGCTTCATTAGTTAGAACTGAAGTTGCTTGTTCTACGACATCTAGACATGCTCCTAGAACTTGCGGGATACAGCGAATCGAATATGGATCCTGGACACGATCACAATCGAGGTGCGATTTACGAATCTCACTATCAATCAATAGGCGTCGCAGCGCCCGTCCAATTGCCTGTTGTCCTTTATGTTTTTTCAGTACCAAAACTTTCTCATCGAACGGCGTCGTACTACCTTTTATGGCATCTGTCGACATCGCACTGGCTAGTAACGACGCACCAAAGATCCGTTCTAACTTAAATAGAGCGGACAGTGCGAGTGCAGTAGAAACTTCGGTACCATTGGTTAAGGATATACCTTCTTTAGGTGCTAACTCAATCGGTTCTATTCCTACGATTGATAATCCTCGTTCAGCACTAGTTTTTTGATTTGAAAGAAATACTTCTCCTTCACCGATTAACGTCATTGCGATATGTGCTAATGGGGCTAAATCTCCAGACGCACCGACCGAACCTTTACTCGGAACAACAGGTACCACGTTACATTTCAAAAAATCACAAAGTATTTGAATGAGTTGGGGTCTTACACCTGAGAAACCTTGTGCTAAACTTCGAATCTTGAGCACCATAGCGAGCCGCACTATCTCTACTGGCAGTGTATTACCAACCCCTACCGCGTGTGAGCGGATTAAGTGTTTTTGCAATGTTTGCAGTTCAGAATCACTAATTCGTACTGATGCGAGTTTGCCAAAACCGGTATTTATCCCATAGGCAACTTTACCACTTTGTAAATAACGTTCAACGCTCTCTCTTGCATGGGTAACTATTTCCCAGGTTGAATCATCGAGTCGGACTGATACAGGATTTGACCATACGTGTCGTAATTCGTCGAGACTGAGTGGTTGTTGGGTGATCTCTAGCAACATCGAACGTTTTATCAGTCTAACATCGGAATCGTAACTTCATACTGTTTTGCGCAATCGATTGCTTCGTCATACCCAGCATCTGCATGCCGAATCACCCCACTCGCCGGATCGTTCCAAAGTACCCGAGAAATTCTCTCATCTGACTCTTTTGTTCCGTCACACACAATGACAAATCCTGCATGTTGGGCATATCCCATACCAACACCTCCACCGTGATGGATCGAAACCCAAGTCGCACCACTCGCAGTGTTAATCAGCGCATTCAAAAACGCCCAATCTGATACAGCATCTGAACCATCTTTCATTGATTCAGTTTCGCGATTAGGACTCGCGACTGAACCACTGTCAAGGTGATCGCGGCCAATCGCTATGGGTGCTTTAAGTTCCCCGGTTCGAACCATTTCATTGAACGCTAAACCCAGTTTATGCCGGTATCCTAATCCTACCCAACAGATGCGGGCCGGTAATCCTTGGAAGTGAATTTTTTCTTTAGCTGAATCTAACCAAGAATGTAAATGTGGGTCATCTGGAATTAATTCCTTCACTTTTGCATCGGTTTTGTAAATGTCTTCAGGATCTCCTGATAGAGCAACCCAACGAAATGGTCCCACACCTCGACAGAAGAGTGGTCGAACGTATGCTGGAACAAAGCCGGGAAAATCAAATGCGTTAGTAACCCCATGATCAAAGGCTACTTGACGAATGTTATTACCGTAGTCAAATACCGGTACGCCAGCTTGGTGAAAGTCTAGCATAGCACATACGTGTTTTACAATTGACTCCGATGCCGCTTTAGCCACTGTATCAGGATCTGAACGCCGCATTTGCTGCCATTTTTCGACACTCCAGCCAATCGGCAAATAGCCATTTGCGGGATCATGTGCGGAGGTTTGATCGGTGAGAGCATCCGGACGAATACCTTTCGCATACATTTCTGGTAATATTTCCGCGGCATTTCCTAGTAATCCAACAGAAACTGCTTTGTGATTTTGGGTCGCGCTCTCAATAATCTGAATTGCTTCATCTAGAGTATCAGCACGTTTGTCTAGATAACCAGTTGCTAAGCGCTTTTCGATTCGATCGGCTTGACATTCGATACCTAATAACGACGCCCCTGCCATCGTTGCTGCTAACGGTTGGGCACCACCCATTCCTCCTAGCCCACCAGTTAACACCCATTTCCCTGCCAGATTTCCGTTGTAGTGTTGGCGCCCTAATTCAACAAACGTCTCGTAAGTTCCCTGCACAATGCCTTGACTACCGATATAAATCCACGAACCAGCGGTCATTTGTCCAAACATCATGAGACCTTTTTTATCTAATTCACGAAAATGTTCCCAAGTTGACCATGCGGGTACCAGATTAGAGTTTGCAATCAATACCCGTGGTGCTAATGAATGTGTCTTCAAAATACCTACCGGTTTACCTGATTGAATCAGTAAAGTTTCATCTAGTTCAAGTTTTTTTAGTGAATCAACAATAGCTTGGTAGCATGCCCAATTTCTAGCGGCCTTGCCAATACCACCATAAACTACAAGTTCTTCCGGTTTTTCACCGACAGCAGGATCAAGATTGTTCATGATCAAGCGAAGTGGTGCTTCTGTTAGCCAACTTTTAGTGTGTAGTTGAGTACCGGTGGGTGCCCGGATTGTTTGCACGGATGCCATAAAATCCAATTCCTAATTTTCAGGTTCATTAACAATGATTTTGTTAATGTATTACTATTCTGAAGTGAATATTTTGCAATAACTAGGTCAGTATTGTTCATAAATCAGTAGATTACCGTGGTAGTACCTATATAGTAAACCTAGAATTTAGGGTTGATTGTAAAAGTTAAAGTAAGAAATTCAGTAAGATTGCACTACATGACGCTAGCACGAGAAGGACGATCATGACAAATTCGTTTCCAACTTCAGTTGAGATATTTGACGATACCATGCGCGAGGGTTTACAAATCGAAAGTCCCGAGATCTCCGTGGACGATAAACTACGACTTTTAGATGCGATTGGTGACATGGGAGCTAAAACGATCTCGATCGGTTCATTTGCGCACCCAGATTGGACACCATCCATGGCTAAGATTGACGAAATCGCCAAAAGATTCAACCCTAAGCCGGGAGTGAAATATACCGCGTTAGTGTTTAACAAAAAAGGATTCGAAAGAGCCGACGCTTATTACCCAAAAATTGATGTGAGATCGAGCGGTTATTTGACACATGTGGAATTGTGCGATACTTTTGCTCGAAGAAATTACAACCGTACTCAAAAAGAACAGTTCAAAAGTGCGGAAAAATCAGTTGAACGTGCGGTTGCTGCGAAGGTTATAGAAGGTGAAATTTCTCTTGGAAACCCGTTTGGTTCAAACTTTGAAGGACCATTTTCGCTACAACAAAGAATAGATTTGTTCGAATCATTGTTGAATATTTGGCATCGACATGGAATCGAAGTAACAAAAGTTTCATTTCTTGATGCCATGGGATGGAATCTTCCACACACCGTAGGGCAAACTATCGAAGCTATCCGAGAGAAAGTCCCCTCCATTCGAACTTTTCATATGCACTTACACAACACTAGAGGTGCGACCATGGCTAGTTATTACGAAGCACTTCGTCTTGGCGTTACCCAATTTGATACTTCTTTAGGTGGTCTCGGTGGCTGTCCTTACTGTGGGAATGGCCGTGCCGCTGGACATCTACCAACAGAAGATTTCGTGCACTTATGTAATGAATTAGGAATCGAGACCGGACACGATCTAGACAAAGTCATCGAAGCCGCATTACTAGCTGAAGAGATTATCGGTAGACCACTCAAGGGACACGTATCTAAATCAGGTCCCTTACCAAAAGAAACATCGTTGTATCCTGCAGATATGCCATTCGTGGAATCGATAGAAGAAGCGGCACACTTCCGACTTGGAACTGATGTTTACAAGGAGCAACGATTTCCATGGAAAAACCGCGATATCCTTACAGGTTTTCAAGAAACGTAAGACTTCAATCAATCTGTGTTGACAAAAGTGCTTCGTAGTTAATGACGGTCGTAGAAGTTAATCCGATAAAAACTTTGCTCGTCGCTAATCGTGGCGAGATTGCTACCAGAGTATTTAAAACGGCGCGTGAAATCGGAATCAATACGGTAGCTATTTATGCTGACGGAGATACATCTGCTCCTTTCGTACGAGACGCTGATCATGCGATTGCGTTGGACGGAAAGACTGCGACCGAAACTTATCTCAATATCGAAAAAATTATTGACATTTGTAAACAAACTAATGCTGACGCGGTACATCCAGGGTATGGTTTTTTGTCAGAAAATGCAGACTTTGCACAAGCAGTTGTCGATGCCGGAGTTAAGTGGATTGGACCTCCTGTAGAAGCGATTTCACAAATGGGGGATAAGTTAACTGCTAAAACTGTGATGCAGGAAATCAACGTACCTGTTCTAGAAGCTACTGAAATAAATAATGAAACAAATGTGCATTCCGTGGCAGAACAACTAGGATATCCCTTGCTCATTAAAGCAAGTGCAGGTGGTGGTGGACGTGGTATGCGAATAGTCGACGAACCAAATCAACTCGATTCTGCAATTGAATCAGCGCGCCGAGAATCACAATCATTTTTCGCTAGCGATGTGGTATTCATGGAGCGGTGGATCCATCCTGTCCGACACATCGAGTTTCAAATTCTAGGCGATCTCTATGGCAATGTAGTGCATTTGTTTGAGCGTGAATGTTCAATCCAACGTCGACACCAAAAAGTGATTGAAGAAGCCCCCTCCCCCGCGGTAGACTCGGTATTGCGGAATCGTATGGGGCAAGCAGCCGTTACCATCGCCAAGACAATGCGCTATTCCTCAGCAGGAACTATTGAGTTTCTTGTCAGTGGAAATGACTTTTGGTTTCTAGAAGTTAATACTCGACTACAGGTAGAACACCCGATCACTGAAGAAATCACGGATAAGGACCTAGTACGAGAACAAATTCGAATTGCTGAAGGACACCCACTCGAATTTGGTCAAGAAGATTTAGTAATCAACGGTCATGCTATCGAAGCTAGACTTTACGCTGAAGATCCTGTCAAAGGATTTTTACCATCTCCTGGAACTATCAGACAATGGCTTCCGTCGCCAACTATTCGCTTCGACTCTGGAGTAGATTCGAACACAATCGTGAATGTCGAATTTGATTCCATGATTGCAAAAGCTGTATCGCATGACAAAAGCAGATTACATGCTATCGCAAACTTACAAGAGGCATTGGAATCTACCCACATTCAAGGAATCCAACACAATCGAGACTTTTTAGTTGAGATATTAAAAACTGCAGAATTTCGAGACGGAGACACTACTACTGATTTCATAGAACGAGTCAAACCTGCATTAGAGAGAGAGTACACGACTCGTGAAATATCGCAGCTGCTAATTTCCTGTACGCTTTTTGGATGGAACGAACGGTGCCAAAAATATGAACACCTTGTGCCTCTAATGTCAAATTGGAAGAATGAATACATGCCGATGCAACAGCTCGATTTTGAATTTCGTTATGATACCTATTCTGTAAGTTATCGTTCCGAAGGCAGGAACCTCTTTTCTTTCATCATGGCCGGAGTTCACCATAAAGTAGAACTACAATCCGTTAAAGATCACACTATTTCTATTTTGATTGATGGTACACCTGTTTCATACGAAATTTGGCGCGACAAGTTAGTATGGTACGTCCACGACGACCAAGGTGATTCAACTTTCCATGAATTACCCAGATTTCGTGAAGAACACCGAGAGTCAACTGGAGGTAGTTTAGCGGCCCCGATGCCGGGGAGAATATTGTTAACCAATGTAAATGAAGGAGACCAGGTCGTCAAAGGTCAATTACTGATGATCTTAGAAGCCATGAAAATGGAACACCGTATCGTTGCACCTATAGATGGAATGATTAAAAAACTAGCCGTCCTGCAAGGAGACCAAGTCGAAAAAGACATCGTACTCATTGAAATGAATGCTGATTGAGATTACCATGTAGGTGGAGTTTATTGTTTGTTTGTTAATCATTTAATAGTAAGATGAAATT